>NZ_JBEXXK010000003.1:0-171995 GCF_040630405.1 Streptomyces sp. NPDC005811 | reverse complement strand
CGCGCCCGGCCACCTCCACGTTCCGGATCAGCACGACCGGGCCCCGGGTGCCTCACCGTACGGGCGCGCCCCGCCGTCCCGGTCCGCGTCCGGCGGCGCCGCTGCCGGACGTCCCGCTGTCCCCCGGTGCCCGGCCGACGCGGGCCCCTCACCTGCTCCGGTCCCGGTGCCGGTCCCCCGGGCCCCCGCGAGGCGGGCCGCGCACGCCGTCATCGACACGCACAGCAGTTCGCCGCCCCCGGCGGCCAGCGAGCGGGCGGTGGCGTGGGCGGCGAACAGGCCCGTGACCGGGTCGGCGAGGGCGTCGCCGAGGAAGACCGGCCGGCCGGCCCGGTCCCGGCCGGTGAGGCCGCCCGCCACGGCCGCGTCGTCACCGAAGGCGACCCGGTCGTCCGACCGGCCGTACCCGGTGATGCTCACCCAGACCCGGCCGGGCCGGGCGGCGAGGAAGCGTTCCGCGTGGACGCCGAGCCGGCGCAGTGCCCTCGGCCGGGACGCCTCGATCACGATGTCCGCCTCGGCGACCAGGTCGGCGAGGGCCGGGGTGGTGAAGTCGAGCACGCGGCTCTCGTGGCCCTCGTGGAGCAGCCGGTAGAAGCCGGGGTGCCCGAAGCGGGCGCCGTCGGGGCGGGTCGTGCTCTCCGCCTTCACCACGCGCGCTCCGGCGAGTCCCAGCAGCCGGGCACAGAGCGGACCGGCCCACAGGGCGGAGAGGTCGACGACCCGGAGGCCGGTGAGGGGGCGTGGCCGGCGTGACCCGTGGCGGGTCGCCCGGACCGGGGGCCGGTCGGCGCCGGCCGAGGCGTGCGCAGCCGCCGGGATGCCCAACAGCTGGGCGCGGTCGGCCAGTTGCGCTGCCGTGACACCTCGCGCCGCCGTGGGCAGATCGGCCCCCGGGGGCGCTCCGAGGAGGGCAAGCAGGGCGGGCAGGGCGGCCGTGTCGTCGGGGCGGGCCAGGGTGACGGCGGCCCAGCCGTCGGCGGTGGCGAGGAGCCGGCTGGAGCCGCCCGCCGAGACCCGGCCGGGGAGCGCGGCGAACCCGGCGAGGCGGGCCCGGAGGAAGAGGGCCTCGGACAGATCGACGGGGACACCGGTGAGGGAGGTGAAGTCGTCGGTCGCCTCGGTGAGGGGCGCGAGGTACGGCGCCACGGACCGCGTCCAGGGTGGCGCGCCCGCCTCAAGAGTGGCGTTCTTCTCCATGCGAACACCCTTCTCCTCAGAGGTGAGGCAAGATTACACTCCGGGGGTCATGGAGCCGCCCTTCCGCCTGATCGACCTGGACCGCGGCAGCGGTCCGCCTCCCCGGCCGGGGCAGGCCGTGCTGGTGGGAGTGGCCGACCGGCCGCGTCCGGTGGGCGGGGCCTTCGACGTCCTGCTGACGGCCGAGCCCGACCCGCCGCGCCCCTGGGTGGGCCGCGCCGACCCCGGGGCCGCCGTCGCGCTCCTGCGCGAGCAGGTCGCCCGGCAGCCGGCCGCGGCCGTCACCCTCGTCCAGGTCCTGCGCGCGGGCGCCGCGCTGCCCGCCCCCGACCGGCTGGTCCTCGAATCGCTCGCGTACTCCGCGTTGCAGGGCGGCGCGGGTTTCCGCGACTGGCTGGCCACCGCCCCCGCGCGCACCCCGCGCCCGGCCGCCGAGCCGGTGCGGCTGCACCGCGACGGCGGGCGTCTCACCGTCACCCTGGCCCGGCCCCGGGTGCGCAACGCCTTCGACGCCGCGACCCGTGACGCCCTGTGCGAGGCGCTGGAGGTGGCCGTGGCGGACCCCACGGTCACCCGGGTCGACCTGCGGGGCGAGGGCCCCGCGTTCTGCGCCGGGGGCGACCTCGCCGAGTTCGGTACGTCACGGGATCCCGCCGCCGCCCATCTGGTCCGGGTCGGCCGCAGCCCCGCCGCGCTGCTCCAGCGCTGCGCGGCGAAGGTGACCGCCCATCTGCACGGGGCCTGTGTGGGCGCGGGCATCGAACTGGCGGCGTTCGCGGGCCGGGTGCGGGCGGCACCGGACACCACGGTCCGCCTGCCGGAGCTGGGCATGGGCCTGATCCCCGGCGCGGGCGGCACGGCAAGCCTCCCGCCCCGGATCGGCCGACGACGCACGACGTATCTCGCCCTGACCGGAACCGCGTTGGGCGCGGCGGAGGCCTTCCACTGGGGGCTGGTCGACGAGATCGACACGGACACCGGCCGGCACGCCGGACGGTCGGGACCACAGTGACACCCCGTCAATCTGCGGGTGAGGGCGGTGCGGTGGAGCTGCGGACCGACAACTCGACCGCCGCGCCGCCGGGTTCGGGAGGCACCGGGCCGTCCTCGACCGCGCGGCGGCGAGGACGGCGACGGCATGCTCGGCGAGGGCGGTGAAGTCCTGGCGCAGGGTGGTCAGCGGCGGGGAGAGATAGGCGGCCGCGGGGATGTCGTCGAAGCCGACCACGCTCACGTCGTGCGGCACGGTCCGGCCGACCTCGGCGAAGGCCCGGATGAGCCCGATCGCCATGTCGTCGTTGGCCGCGAACACGGCGGTGACCCCGGGCAGCCGGGCGAGCGCGCGGCCCGCCGCGTAACCCGAGGCGGGGCTCCAGTCGCCCTCGGCGGGCAGGGGCGGCTCGGGGGCCCCCGCGGCGGCCAGCGCCTCGCGCCAGCCGCGCACCCGGTCCCGGGCACTGAACCAGTCCTGCGGGCCCGGGACATGGTGGACCGTGCGATGGCCGAGGGCCAGGAGATGCGCGGTGGCGATCCGGGCGGCGGCGACCCCGTCGGCCTCGACGACGGTGCTGCGGCCGCCCGTCGTCTCGACGGGGGTGCCGAGGCTGACGACCGGCAGATCGGTGGGGAGCCGGGTGGAGCGGCCGTCGTGGATGGGCTCGGCCAGCACGATGCCGTCCACGCCCTGCTCCAGCAGCGACTCCAGGGCCGCCGCGACCCCCCGGCCGGGCGCGGTGGTGGCGAAGGCGCAGGCGTATCCGGCCCGCCGTACGGCCTGTTCGAGGCCGAACAGGAGCGAGGTCGGGCCGTACAGCGCGGAGCCCAGGGCGAGGACGCCGATCCTGTGGTAGCGGCCCAGCAGGAGGGCGCGGGCGGCGGTGTTGGGGCGGTAGTCCAGCTCCCGCACGGCGCGCAGGACCCGCTCGCGCACCTCGGGGCTGACATGGGGTTCGCCGTTGACGACCCGGGACACCGTCTTCTGCGAGACGCCCGCCGCGCGGGCCACCTCCGTCATCCCCGGACCGCGCCGGGGCCGGGGCGAGGACATGGGCGCTCCTGTCGCGTTCGGGTGCGACTACGTAGTCAAACCGGTCCACGACCTCCCGAAGACCGGCTTGACTACGTAGTCACGCCAGTCTTGGCGGCGGATACCCGCACGTCAAGACCCGTCCCGACCTTTCCCGGACACTCGTCACCCGACACACAGATTTTCCTCACCCGTCATCCACGGCCCGCCGAGGGCGGGAAAAGCGCATTCCGATTCGGACAAGCGCTCCAAAGGAACCCATTTTATTTCGGTCGTTGACGCTTCCACATTACGGCCGGGCAGGGGGCGGGGCCGGGCCCGAAAGGAATTCATCCGATTTCCTCCGTCCTGGCCGCCCGCCGACGACTGACCGAATCATTGCGGCTGGTTACCAGCCGATCGTTCGATCGTTGACCGGTGAGTAATAAGAGCACTACCTTTCTACGCGTTTCGAGCAAGTGTTTTGATCCCGCCTTCCGCGGTGACCTGTGCCCGCGCGAATGCGGTGCACCGCCTTTGCTGTCCTGAACCCCCCACCCTGCGGTTTCACGTTGATTCGGAGAATCATGACGTCCGCTGCGCGTTCCGAGGACATGATCATCGGCATCACCCCGTTCGGCGCGCCCGACGCCGGTCTCGCCCTGGCGATCGGCCGGGCCGGCGGCCTCGGCGTGCTCGACCTGGGGCCCGGGGACCGAAGAGCGCGCGAGGCGCTGGCCCGGCTGCGCCGCGCCTCACCGGGCGCCTACGGCGTGCGAGTCGGACCGGGCTGTCGGCTCACCCCCGCCGATCTCCCCGCCGGGGACGCCGGACCGCACACCGTGGTGCTCGCGGCGGACGCGCCCTGGCCGGTGGCCGAGGTCGCGGGCCGGTACCGCGTCCTGGTGGAGGTCACCGACCGCGCGGGGGCCGGGGAGGCGGCGCGCGCCGGGGCGTACGGACTGATCGCGCGGGGCACCGAGTGCGGCGGCCGGGTCGGCGGGCTCGGCACCTTCGTCCTGCTCCAGCAGCTGCTCGCGGCCCCGGACCTCGGACTGCCGGTGTGGGCGTGCGGCGGGATCGGTCCGCGCACGGCCGCCGCCGCGGTGGCCGGCGGGGCGGCCGGTGTCGTCCTGGACAGCCAGCTCGCCCTGCTCGACGACTCCGCGCTCCCCGAGCCGGCGGGCGCCGCGCTGCGCGCGATGGACGGCTCGGAGACCGTCGTCCTGGCCGGGCACCGCGTCCTGCGCCGACGCGGTCCCGACGCCCTCCAGGTCCCCGAGGACGCCGGGCCCGAGGCGGTGGCCGCGCTGCTCGGCGCACGCGATCCGCGCACCGAGCTCCTCCCGGTGGGCCAGGACGGCTTCCTCGCCGCCCGCTTCGCCGACCGCTGGGGCGACGCCCGGCGCACGGTACGGGCCCTGCGCGAGGCGGTGCTGGACGCCGTACGGGACGACACCGCCGTACGGGCGCTGGGGGCAGGGTCGCCGATGAGCGCCGCGCTCGGCACCCGGCTGCCGCTGGCGCAGGGGCCGATGACCCGGGTGAGCGACGAGGCGTCCTTCGCCGCCGCGGTCGCCGCGGAGGGGGCGCTGCCGTTCCTGGCGCTGGCCCTGGCGGACGGGGCACGGACCCGGGAGCTGCTCGCGGCGACCCGGGACGCGGTGGCGGGCCGGCCCTGGGGGGTCGGGGTGCTCGGATTCGCACCGGAGGAGGTACGGGCCGCGCAGCTGGAGGCCGTGCGGGAGCTGCGGCCGACGCACGCGGTCATCGCGGGCGGGCGGCCGTCCCAGGCGCAGGCCCTGGAGCGGGACGGCATCCGGACCTTCCTGCACGTGCCGTCGCCGGGGCTGCTGCGGCAGTTCCTCCAGGCGGGGGCGCGCCGGTTCGTGTTCGAGGGCTCCGAGTGCGGCGGGCACGTGGGACCGCGCGCCGCCTTCCCCCTCTGGGAAGCCCAACTCGCCGTCCTGGAAGACCACTTGGCCGGGAACGACGGTTCCGACCTGGAGGTGTTCTTCGCGGGCGGGGTGCACGACGAGCGGTCGGCCGCGATGGTCGCCGCGCTGGCCGCCCCGCTGACGGCGCGCGGGGCGGCCGTCGGGGTGCTGATGGGGACGGCCTACCTCTTCACCGAGGAGGCGGTGGCGCACGGCGCGATCCGCCCGCTGTTCCAGCGCCAGGTCCTGGCCGCCGAGGGCACCACACTCCTGGAGTCGGCCCCGGGCCACGCCACCCGGTGCGTGCCGAGCCCGTTCGCCGCCGACTTCCGCGCGCAGGAGGCGCGGCTGCGCGCGGAGGGCGTGCCCGAGCGGCAGGTCTGGGAGGAGCTGGAGCGCCTCAACGTGGGCCGACTGCGCCTCGCCAGCAAGGGCGTGACCCGCGACGGCGCGGGCACCCTCGCCCCCGTCGACGAACAACGCCAGTACGCCGAGGGGATGTTCATGGCCGGGGAGGTGGCCGTGCTGCGCTCGGCCACCACGACCCTCGCCGCGCTGCACGCGTCCGTGACGACCGGCGCGGCCGGGCATCTCGCCCTGCGGGCCGCCGAGTTGGGTGCTGCCGCGGTGGGCCGCACGGAGCCCGAGGCGCCGGCCCCGCTGGACATCGCGGTCGTCGGCATGGCGTGCATGTTCCCGCAGGCCCCCGATCTGCCCACCTTCTGGGCCAATGTCGTCGGCGGCGTCGACGCGGTCGGCGAGGTCCCGGCCGACCGCTGGGACCCGGCCGTCCACCACGGCGAGTCCACCCCGTCGAAGTGGGGCGGCTTCCTGCCGCCGATCCCCTTCGACCCGCTGCGCTACGGCATCCCGCCCGCCTCCCTCGGCAGCGTCGAGCCGGTGCAGCTGCTGTCGCTGGAGGCGGCCCGGCGGGCCCTGGAGGACGCCGGATACGGCGACGGCGGACGGGAGTTCGACCGCTCACGGACCTCGGTCGTGTTCGGCGCCGAGGCGGGCAGCGACCTGTCGAACGCGGCCACCCTGCGGGCCGTGCTGCCCTCGTACTACGGCAAGGTCCCGGCCGGCCTGGAGGAACAGCTCCCCAGGCTCACCGAGGACTCCTTCCCCGGCATGCTCGCCAACGTCATCTCCGGACGGATCGCCAACCGGCTCGACCTCGGCGGCGCCAACTACACGGTCGACGCGGCCTGCGCGTCCTCGCTCGCCGCGGTGGACGTCGCCTGCAAGGAACTCGTCGGCGGCACCTCCGACGTGGTTCTCTGCGGGGGCGCCGACCTGCACAACGGCATCAACGACTACGTGCTGTTCTCCTCGGTCCACGCCCTGTCCCCCACCGGCCGCTCCCGGGCCTTCGACGGCTCGGCGGACGGCATCGCGCTCGGCGAGGGCGTGGCCTGTGTCGTCCTCAAACGGCTCGCGGACGCCGAATGCGACGGCGACCGGATCTACGGCGTCGTCAAGGGCCTCGGCGCCTCCAGCGACGGCCGCTCCCTCGGCCTGACCGCCCCCCGCCCCGAGGGCCAGCGCTCGGCGCTGGAGCGGGCCTACCGCAGCGCGGGCGTCTCCCCGGCCGACGTCGGACTGGTCGAGGCCCACGGCACCGGGACGGTCGTCGGCGACCGCACCGAACTGCGCATCCTCGGCGAGGTGTTCGGCGAGGCTGGCGCGGAGCCCGGTGCCTGTGTGCTCGGTTCGGTGAAATCGCAGATCGGGCACACCAAGTGCGCGGCCGGACTGGCCGGGATGATCAAGACGTTGCTGGCGCTGTACACCGGTGTCCGGCCGCCGACGCTGCACGTCGAGGCGCCCAACGCGGCCTGGGACGCGGACGCCAGCCCGTTCGCCTTCCACGCCGAGGCCCGGCCCTGGGCGGCGCCCGCCGCGGAACGGCTCGCCGGGGTCAGCGCGTTCGGGTTCGGCGGCACCAACTTCCACGCCGTGCTGAGCGCCCACGCGGACGGCGCGCCGCCGGTGCGGGGCCTGGACGCCTGGCCGGCCGAGCTGTTCCTGTTCCGGGGCCGGGACGAGGCCACGGCCCACCGGGCGATCGAGGAGCTGCTGCGCGCGGCGGAGGCCGAGGGCCGGCCGTGGCGGCTGCGCGACCTGGCGCTGAGCGCGGCCCGGCGGGCGGACGCGAGCGGCGATCCCGTGCGGATCGCGGTCGTGGCGACGGACGTCGACGACCTCGTCGGCAAGCTCCGGCGGGCGCTGCGCGGCGAGTCCGACCCCCGGCACGGGCTGCACCCGCACGACCCGCAGGACGGCGCGGTCGCCTTCCTCTTCCCCGGCCAGGGCAGTCAACGCCCCGGTATGCTCGCCGAACTCTTCCTGGCCTTCCCCGAGTTGCGCCCCTACCTGGAGCTCGGCCGGTCCCACGCCGACGCGCTGTACCCGCCGGCCGCCTTCGACGAGGCCGCACGGGAGCGGCAGCGGGCCGCGCTGACCGACACCCGCGTCGCCCAGCCCGCGCTCGGTGTCGCCGGGCTCGCCGCGCACGCCGTGCTCACGGCGGCCGGGGTGCGCCCGGACATGGCCGCCGGGCACAGCTACGGCGAACTGGTCGCCCTGTGCGCGGCCGGCGCCCTCGACCCCGACACCCTGCTGGACCTGAGCGCCGAGCGGGCGGCGGCCATCCTGGACGCCGCCGCCGGCGCCGGTCCGGAACCCGGCACCATGGCCGCCGTCGCCGCGGGCGCCGAGGAGACGGAACGGGCCCTGCGGGCGGCGGAGGCGCCCGGCTCGGTCGTCCTCGCCAACCGCAACTCCCCCGAGCAGACGGTGATCTCGGGCCCGACCGACGCGGTCACGGACGCCGTACGGCTGCTGCGCGAGGCGGGCCTCGGGGCGAAACGGATCCCGGTCGCCTGCGCCTTCCACAGCCCGCTCGTCGCCGGGGCCGGCGACCGCTTCGCCGAGGCGCTCGCCGAACGGCCGGTGCACGCACCCGAGTTCCCGGTCTGGGCCAACCGCACGGCCGCCCCCTATCCGGCCGACCCGGACGCCGTACGGTCCGGGCTCGCCGCACAGATCGGGGCGCCCGTCGCCTTCGCCGAGCAGATCGAGGCGA
This sequence comes from Streptomyces sp. NPDC005811, assembly GCF_040630405.1. Lineage (NCBI taxonomy): Bacteria > Bacillati > Actinomycetota > Actinomycetes > Kitasatosporales > Streptomycetaceae > Streptomyces > Streptomyces sp. NPDC005811. Next base: position 163,765 of record NZ_JBEXXK010000003.1, on the reverse strand, counting down.
TGTACGCGGCGGGGGCGCGGGTCTTCGTCGAGGCCGGGCCCGGGTCCGTGCTGACCCGGCTGGTCGGGCAGATCCTCGGTGACCGGCCGCACCGCACGGTGGCCTGCGAGCCCCGGCCGGGCGCCGGACTGGCCGGCTGGCTGGACGCGCTGGCGCGGCTCGCCGTGGCGGGTCTGCCGGTGCGCACCGGCGGGCTGCTGCGCGGCCGGGACGCCGTCGACGCCGTCCACGCCCCGGCACCGAAGCGGCCCGGCTGGACGGTGGACGGACACCTGGTCCGCACCGCCTCGGGCGCCCTGCTGCCCGGCGCGCTCGCCCCCGCCCGACGCGTCGCGGACCCCGCCGAAAGGACTGTGCCGACTGTGACGACGAACCCCCCGCACGGCGTCCCCTCCGACCGGGACGCGCTGATCTCCGAGTTCCTGCGCACCAGCCGGGAGATGATCACCGCCCAACGGGACGTGCTGCTCACCTACTTCGGGGCCACACCCGGAGCGCACGTCCCGGCGCCCCTGGCGCCGGCCGCCGAGGTCCGGCCCCAGGTGATCCCGGCGGTGGCCGCCCTGGCGCCGGTGCCGGCAGCCGTCCCCGTCCCTGAGCCCGCCCACGCTCCCGCCGGTGACACCGACGTCCAGCAGGTCGTCCTGGAGATCATCAGCGAGCGCACCGGCTACCCCGTCGACATGATCGAGCCCGACCTCGATCTGGAGGCGGACCTCAGCATCGACTCCATCAAGCGGGCCGAGATCGCCGGGGAGCTGGCGAAGCGCCTGGGCGCCGGGGGCGCCGCGGACCTCACCGCGCTGGACGACGCCGAACTGGAGGAGCTGGCGAAGGCACGGACGGCCGCGGCGGTGACGGACTGGCTCCGGTCCCGGCTGGACGGCCCGGCCGCCCCGGAGACGTCCCGGCCCGCCGCCGCGAGTACCCCCGGACCTGTCGACGAGGTCACGGGTGAGCCGCCCCGGCGCCATGTGCTGCGGCCGGTCCTGCTCGACCCGGCCGCGGCCGACCCGGCCGCCGTGCTCTCCGGCACCCGCTGGGCCTTCCTCGGGGACGCCCCGGAGGCCGCCGCGCGCCTCGCGGCGCACGGCGCCGAGGTCGTCGTACACGCCCGGGACCATGCCCTGTCCGAGGCGGACGGGCCGGTGGACGGTGTGCTGTACCTCGGCGCGCTCGCCGGGCCCGAGGACGACGTGCCGGTGCTGCCCGACGCGTTCGGCGTCCTCAAGGCGGCCCTCGGGCGCGGTCCGGGCCGGCTGCTGGCCGTACGGCACCTGGACGGCGAGGCGCCGGACGCCCGCTCGGCCGGGTTGCGCGGGCTGTTCCGCACCGTGGCACGGGAGTATCCGGAGACGCTCGCCCGGCTGGTCGACCTGGCCGACGCCGCGCCGGACGCGGTCGCGCGGGCCGTGGTCGAGGAGGCCGTGGCCGCCGACCGGACGCCGGTGGTGGTGCGTGCGGAGGGCGGACGGTACGGCTTCGAGCTGGTGGAGGAGCCCCTGGGGGCGCTCGCCGGCACCGGCGCGGGACCGGCCGGGGACGGGGTCGCGGAGGCGGCCGCGCTCGGCCTGGAGCGGGACTCGGTGGTGGTGCTGACGGGCGGGGCGCGGGGCATCACCGCGCAGTTCGCGGCGGCGCTCGCCGGCGCCGCCCGCTGCCGCCTCGAACTGCTCGGCCGCACACCCGCGCCGGACGGCCCCGAGGCCCCCGACACGGCGGCCGCGCGCACCACGGCCGAACTGCGGTCCGTGCTCGCCGCGCGCGGCGGGCTCAAGCCCGCGGAGATCAACCGGGCCGCCGAACTCCTGCTGGCCCAGCGCGAGATCACCGCGACCCTCACCGAACTCGGCGCGCTCGGCGCCCGGGTGCGCTACCGGTCGGTCGACTTCCGGGAGCCCGAGGCCGTGGTGCAGGCGGTCAAGGAGATCCACGCCGAGCACGGCCGGCTCGACGGCGTGGTGCACGCGGCCGGGATCATCGAGGACCGGCTGATCGCGGAGAAGACCGCCGAGTCCTTCCAGCGGGTCTACGGCACGAAGGCGACCGGCGCGGACGCCCTGCTCACGGCGCTGGAGGACCTGCCGTCCACGCCCGCGTTCACGGTGCTGTTCGGCAGTATCTCGGCCGTCCTCGGCAACCGGGGCCAGGTGGACTACGCCGCCGCCAACGACGCCCTGGAGACCCTCGGCGCCGCCTTCGCCGCCCGCACCGGACGGCGGGCGGTGACCGTGCACTGGGGCCCCTGGGCGCCCGCGCCCGGTCACGGCGGGATGGTCGGGGCCGACCTGGCCCGCGAGTACGCCCGGCGCGGCATCCGGCTGATCGACCCCGAGGAGGGGACCGCGGCGCTGCTGCGGGAGCTGGCGTGGGGCGATCCGTCGGTCACGGCCGTGGTCCACACCGCTTCGGGCTGGTGACCGGTGACGTCATCCCCTGTGACGGCCCGTCACGTGCCGGTCGCCATCGTCGGCATGTCCGTGCTGCTGCCCGGGTCCGCCGGTCTGGACGCCTACTGGCGCAATCTCCGGGACGGTGTGGACGCGATCGGCGAGGTGCCGGAGGGGCGCTGGGACGCCGACTACTACCGGCCCGGCACGGCCGCCGAACCGGCCCGCGCGGACCGGGTCTACGCCCGCAGGGGCGGGTTCGTGGACGGGCTCGCGGAGGTGGAGGTCACCCGGTTCGGGATCATGCCGAACTCGGTGGCCGGCACCGAGCCCGACCAGCTGATCGCCCTGCACGTGGCCGCCGCGGCCCTCGACGACGCGGGCGGCACGGACCGGCTCCCCGACCGGGGGCGGGTCGGCGTCGTCCTCGGCCGGGGCGGCTACCTCACCCCCGCCCTGGCCCGGCTCGACCAGCGGGTGCGTACGGCGGGACAGCTCGTGCGGACGCTGGGCGAGCTGCTGCCCGACCTCACCGACGGACAACTCGCGCGGGTCCGGGAGGCGTTCACCGAGCGGCTGGGGCCGGACAGCCCCGAGGCGGCGATCGGTCTCGTGCCCAACCTCGCCGCCTCCCGGGTCGCCAACCGGCTCGATCTGCGCGGCCCGGCGTACACGGTGGACGCCGCCTGCGCGTCCTCGCTGGTCGCCGTGGACCAGGCGGTCGGCGAACTGGCCTCCGGGCGCTGCGACCTGATGCTCGCGGGAGGCGTCCACCACTGTCACGACATCACGTTGTGGAGCGTGTTCTCCCAACTGCGTGCCCTGTCCCCGAGCCAGCGCATCCGGCCCTTCCACCGGGACGCCGACGGGATCCTCATCGGGGAGGGCACCGGGGTCGTCGTCCTGAAGCGGCTGGCGGACGCCGAGCGGGACGGCGACCGGATCTACGCCGTGATCCGGGGCACCGGCGTGGCGAGCGACGGCCGGGCGGCCGGGCTGGTCAACCCCGATCCCGGCGGTCAGGCGGCGGCCGTACGGCAGGCGTGGCGGGCCGCCGGGCTCGACCCCGCGGCACCCGGCGCGCTCGGACTGCTGGAGGCGCACGGGACCGCGACACCCGCCGGTGACGGCGCCGAACTGACCACGCTGGCCGAGGTGTTCGGGCCGGGAGCCGGCGACAGCGAGCGCGACGCGGTGCTCGGCTCGGTGAAGTCGATGATCGGGCACACCATGCCCGCCGCGGGTGTCGCCGGACTGGTCAAGGCCGCCCTGGCCGTCCACCACGCGACCCTGCTGCCCACGCTCCACTGCGACGATCCGCATCCCGGCCTCGCCCGCACCCGCTTCCGCACCCTGGAGAAGGCGGCGGAGTGGGAGACCGGCCCGGGGGCACCGGTCCGCCGGGCCGCGGTCAACGCGTTCGGGTTCGGCGGGATCAACGCACACGTGGTGCTGGAGGAGGCACCGGGACCGGGGGCACGGACGGGGGCCTGGGCGATCCCCGGTCCGTCAACCGGGACCGGGGCCGGGGCCGAAGCCGAGGCTGGAACCGGGGCCGAGGCCGGGGCCGGGGCCGGAGCCGGAGCCGAGGCCGGGACCGGAGCCGGAGCCGGGACCGGAGCCGGAGCCGGGACCGGAGCCGGAGCCGAGGCCGGGACCGGAGCCGGAGCCGGGACCGGGACCGGGGCCGGGACCGGGGCCGGGACCGGGGCCGGGACCGGGGCCAAGGCCGAGGCCGGAGCCGGAGCCGGGACCGGAGCCGGAGCCGGGACCGGAGCCGGAGCCGAGGCCGGAGCCAGAGCCGAGGCCGGGACCGGGACCGGAACCGAGGCTGGAACCGGGGCCGGGACCGGGACCGGAGCCGGAGCCGAGGCCGGGGCCAAGGCCGGGACCGAGGCCGGGACCGGGACCGGGACCGAGGCCGGAGCCGAGGCCGGAGCCGAGGCCGGGACCGGGGCCAAGGCCGGGACCGAGGCCGGGACCGGGACCGAGGCCGGAGCCAGGGCCGGAGCCGGAGCCAGGGCCGGAGCCGAGGCCGGGACCGGAACCGGGGCCGCAGCCAAGGCCACCGCCCCAACCACCGCCACCGCCACCGCCCCGGCCACCGGCACGGCCACCGGCACGGCCACTGCCACCGTGCACGGCCCCCGCCTCGCAGCCGCGCCGACCGCCGCCCCCGCGCGCACCCAGGTGACCGAACCCGAGCAGATCCTTCTTCTCGCCGCCGGCTCCCCCGGAGGGCTCGCCGCCCTGTTGGACGCCGACGACGTCACCGTGCGGGCCGCCGGGCTCGACCCCGCTCGTCCGCACCCCGGCGCGGGCCCGGCCCGGGTCGGGATCGTCGACCCCACCGCCAGACGGCTCGCGCTGGCCCGTCGCGCCGTCGGCAAGGGGCGTCCCTGGCACGGCCGCACCGACGTCTGGTTCCGGCCGGGCCCCCTGCTGGGTGCCGGAGCCGGAAAGCTGGCGTTCCTCTTCCCCGGCCTGGAGGGCGACTTCACGCCCCGGGTCGACGACATCGCCGCCCACTTCGGCCTGCCCGCCCCCGAACTCCCCGGCCGGGAGGCCCAGGACATCGGCCGGCACGGCTTCGGTGTCGTCGCCGTGGGCCGGCTGCTCGACACCGCGCTGCGCCGCGCAGGGATCGTGCCGGACGCGGTCGCCGGGCACAGCGTCGGCGAGTGGACGGCGATGGCGGCGGGCGGACTGTACGCGGGCGACGAGGTCGACACCTTCATGGCGGGCTTCGACCCCGACACTGTCACCGTCCCCGGGCTGGCCTTCGGCGCGATCGGCGCCTCCGCCGAACGCGTGCTGACGGCGCTGCGCGAGGAGGGCCGGGCCGGGTCGGGACTCGTCCTCTCCCATGACAACGCGCCCCACCAGTCCATGGTGTGCGGGCCGGAGGCGGCGGTCGAGGACTTCGTCCGCGCGTTCCGCTCCCGGGGTGTGCTCAGCCAGGTGCTGCCGTTCCGGTCGGGCTTCCACACACCGATGCTGGAGCCCCACCTCGGCCCGATCCAGGAGGCCGCCGACCGGTTCCGGCTCCAGTCGCCCCACACGCCCGTCTGGTCCGGCACGACCGCAGCGCCCTTCCCCGAAGGGGAGTCGGAGATACGGGAGTTGTTCGTCCGGCATCTGCTGGAGCCCGTGCGGTTCCGGCAGTTGGCGCAGGCCCTGTTCGCAGCCGGGCACCGTGTGTTCGTCCAGGCGGGCCCCGGTCAGCTCGGCTCCCTCGTCGGCGACACCCTCGGCGGCCAGGACCACCTGGTCGTCGCCGCCAACTCCCCCCACCGCACGGGCCTGGCCCAGCTGCGCCGGGTGGCCACCGCGGTGTGGACGGCGGGCGCGGACGTGGCTCCCGCGCCGGCCCGGCACTCCCGGCGGGCGCAGCCGGCACGGCCCCCGGTGCGGCTGGACCTGGGCGGCGCCCTCGTGTCGCTCCCGCCGGACCGGCTCCCCGGCCTCCGCGCAGCACTCCGCACCCCGACCGGTGGCCGCACCCCGACCGGCGGCCTCCCCTCGCCCCTGGACTCGCTCGCCGCACACTCGCCGCTGGCCGCCGAGTTGACCGCGCTCATGCGGGAGACCGCGGACACCGCCGCGGCCCTGCTGGACGCCTCGGCCCGGCGGCCCGCGCCCAGGGCGCCCGCCCCGCGCCACACCACCGTCCGGGTCTCCCCCGACACCATGCCGCACCTCCTCGACCACTGCTTCTTCCCGCAGCGCCCCGGCTGGCCCGACGTGGCCGACCGGTGGCCGGTGGTGCCGGCGACGACGATCGTGCGGCACCTCATGGACGCGGCGGCCGAGGCGGCCCCCGGTACGGTGCCGGTCGCGGTGCACGGCGCGCGGTTCGAGGAGTGGCTCACCGCCACCCCGCCGGTCGACGTACCGGTGGCGGCGGTCCCGGAGGGTCCGGACCGCATGGCCGTCTCCTTCGGCCCCCGCGCCCGCGCCACGGTCGAACTGGCCGCCTCCCACCCGTCCCCGCCCCCGGCCCCGTGGCCGGCCGGCACCGCCGCCGAACGCGTCCCCGAGCACTCCGCCGCCCAGCTCTACGACGAGCGCTGGATGTTCCACGGCCCCGCGTTCCGGGGCGTCACCGAGCTGACCGCGATCGGCGACCGGCAGGTGCGCGGGATCATCACCACCCCGACCGCGCCGGGCGCGCTGCTGGACAACGTCGGGCAGATCCTCGGCTACTGGATCATGGCGACCCGGACCGAGCGGACCGTGGTGTTCCCGGTCGGCATGCGGGAGATGCGGTTCTACGGGCCGCACCCCGCCCCCGGCACCGAGGTCGCGTGCCTCGTCCGGATCACCTCGCTCACCGACACCGTCCTGGAGGCCGACGTCCAGCTCACGGTCGACGGCACGGTCTGGGCCGAGCTGTACGGCTGGCAGGACCGCCGGTTCGACAACGACCCGAAGACCCGTCCCGTCGAGCGCTTCCCGGAGCGCCACACCCTCTCGGAGTCCCGGCCGGGCGGCTGGACGCTGCTGCACGAGCGCTGGCCGGACCTCGCCTCCCGCGAGCTGATCATGCGCAACTCGCTCGGCGGCCGGGAGCGTGACGCGTACGCGGCGCACGCCCCGCGCGGCCGCCGCCAGTGGCTGCTCGGCCGGATCGCCGTCAAGGACGCCGTACGGCGGTGGCTGTGGGACCGGGGCGAGGGCCCGGTCTTCCCTGCGGAACTCCGGGTGGACAACGACGCGTCGGGCCGCCCGTACGTCACCGGTGTGCACGGGCGGGTCCTGCCCGCGCTGGACGTCTCCCTGGCGCACTGCGCGGAGGCGGGCGTCGCGATCGCGCGCCCGCACACCTCCGGACCGGGCCCCGGCATCGACATCGAGGAGATCACGGAGCGCACACCCGAGACCCTCGAAGCGGCCCTGGGCCCGGACGAACTCCGGCTGCTGAGAAGCCTGTTGCCGACCACCGAGCACGCCGAGCACGCCGGGGGCGCCGGGGACCCCGAGGCGCTCTGGTTCACCCGATTCTGGGCGGCCAAGGAGGCCGTCGCCAAGGCGGAGGGCACCGGATTCGGCGGCCGGCCGCGGGACTTCAGCGTGCGGGAGGCGACCCCGGACGGGCACCGGCTGACCGTCGCCGGACGTCTGGCGGGCGCCTACACCGTGCACTGCGAGACCGCCGCCAACCCGCCCACCCTGCCCGCCCGGCAGTACGTCGTCGCCTGGACCACCGGCCCGGCGGACCCCGTCCCACCCACGCCCGCGCCCGCACCGGCGGACCGACCGAAGGAGTACGACCGATGACCCCCGTCACCGCCGACGAGGAGAGCGTCCTCGCCGACATCACCGGCATGCTCGCCCGGCTCCTGGAGGACGAGTACGGCCTCGACGACGTGGAGATCGGCAGGGAGACCACGTTCAACCGCGATCTGGAGCTGGAGAGCATCGACCTGGTGACCCTGGCGGGACTGCTCCAGGAACGCTACGGAGAGCGGGTGAACTTCGCCGAGTTCCTGGCGGGGATGGAGCTCGACGAGATCATCGAGCTGACCGTCGGCCGGCTCGTCGAGTACGTGGTGACCAGTCTGAAGGCGGCGGAGGCGGGCTGAGCCATGGCGATGGTCGACACCGGCACCGTCCGGTTGCACGTCCAGCGGCTCGGTCCCGGCGGGGGCCGCCCGGCCGGCGCCACCGTCGTCCTGGTGCACGGGCTGCTCACCGACAGCCTGGCCAGCCACTACTTCACCGTCGGCCCCGCGTTCGCGGCGGCCGGACTCGACGTCGTCATGTACGACCTGCGCGGCCACGGCCGCAGCGAGCGCCCCGCCGAGGGCTACACCCTGGACCACAACATCGACGACCTGGAGGCGCTCCTGGACCGGCTCGGGGTGTCCGGGCCGGTGCACCTGGTCGGCAACTCCTACGGCGGCACGGTCGCGTTCGGCTACGCGGCCCGTCATCCGGAGCGGGCGAGCAGCGTCTGTCTCATCGAGTCCGAGCCGGCCACCCCCGCCTGGGCGGAGAAACTGGAGCGGATCCTGGGCTGGGTGGTGGAGCGGCTCGCGCACCACGAGCCGGAGGCGCTCGCCTGGGTCACGGCCAACCGGGGGCAGCACACGGCCCGGCTGGCCAGGGGCGCGGCGCGGCTGGTGCGGGAGACGACGCTCGGCCGGGACATCCCGGCCAGCCGGGTGCTCACCGAGGAACAGATCGCGGCGGTGCGCTGCCCGGTGCTGGCCCTCTACGGGGGCGACTCCGACCTGGCCGGGCAGGCGGCCTGGCTGGAGGGGCTGCTGCCGGACTGCCGGACGGTGCTCGTGCCCGGACATGAGCACTCCATCCTCGTGGAGGCCTCGGGGACGGTGGGCGAGCAGGCGCTGGCGCTGGTGGCGCGGACCCTGGGGACGGCGGCCCGGTGAGCGGGTTCCTGTTCGTCGTGCCGCCGCTGGTCGGGCATGTGAACCCCACCGTGGGGGTCGCCGCCGAGCTGGTCGCGCGGGGACACCGGGTGGCGTGGGTGTGCCCGGACCCGGAGCTGGTGGGGCGGCTCGCGGGGCCCGACGCGCGCGTCTTCGCGTGTGCCGGTGCCGTGAAGGGCGAGCGGCCCGCCGAGCTGCGCGGCCCCGAGGCGCTGAAGTTCCTGTGGGAGTGGTATCTGCTGCCGCTGGCCGAGGCGATGGCGCCGGGGGTGCGGGCGGCGGCCGAGGAGTTCCGGCCGGATGTGGTGGTGGCCGACCAGCAGGCGTTCGCGGGGGCGTTCACCGCCGAGCGGCTGGGGCTGCCCTGGGCGACCTCGGCGACGACCTCGGCGGAGTTCACCGATCCGCTGGCCGGGCTGCCCAAGGTGCGGGAGTGGGTCGACGGGCGGCTGGCCGCCCTGCGCGCGCTGCTCGGCGATCCCGCGCGGACGACCGACCCGCGCTTCTCCCCGCATCTCGTGCTGGGGTTCAGCGCGGCGGAGCTGGCGGGCCCGGCCGAGGGCGTCCGCTGGGTGGGTCCCTCGATCACCGCGCGCCCCGAGGCGTCCGGCTTCCCCTGGGAGTGGCTCGACGCCGGACGGGCCACCGTCCTGGTGAGTCTCGGCACCGCCAACACCGATGTGGGCGAGCGTTTTCTCGACGTGTGCCGCTCCGCGCTGCGCGAACGGGCCGACCAGGTGCAGGCGTTGATCGTCGATCCGGGCGGTACGCTCGGCGCCGCCGAGGGCGGCGAGGACGACAAGGACGTGCTGGTGGTGCCGTCCGTGCCCCAACTCGCGCTGCTGGAACGGGGGGTGGACGCGGTGGTGTGCCACGCCGGGCACAACACGGTGTGCGAGGCGCTGTGGCACGGTGTCCCGCTGGTCGTCGCCCCCATCCGGGACGACCAGCCGGTGGTCGCCGGGCAGGTCGTGGACGCGGGTGCCGGGGTGCGGGTGCGCTTCGGCCGGGTCACCGCGGAGCGGCTGGGCGCCGCCCTGGACGCCGTACTGCACGGGCCCGAGTACTGGGCGGCCGCCGACCGGATCGGTTCGGCGTTCCGTGCCGCGGGCGGCGCACCGGCCGCCGCGGACCATCTCGACGAGCTGGCAAGGGAGTCCGGATGACCGACGAGCTGCGGCCGACCGAGCGGATCGCCGCGCTGCGCCCCGGCTACCGGGCCGACCTCGCGGCCGGGGTGGAGCGCTTCCTGGAGCCCCGGCGCACCAGCTGCCCGTGGTGCGGCTGCGAGGCCCTCACCACCCGGCTGCGCACCACCGACCTGCTCCAGCACAAGCCGGGCCGGTTCGTGCTGGACCGCTGCGAGGGCTGCGGGCACGTCTTCCAGAACCCCCGGCTGAACGCGGAGGGGCTGGAGTTCTACTACCGGGACTTCTACGACGGCCTCGGGGAGAAGAAGCTCGGGGAGACCTTCGGGGCGCGGACGAAGGCGTACCGGAACCGGGCCGAGTCGATGCTGCCGCACGACCGCGCGCCGAAGGCCTGGCTGGACGTGGGCACCGGGCACGGGCATTTCTGCGCGGCGGCGCGCGAGGTGCTGCCGGACACGGTGTTCGACGGCCTGGACTTCACCGACGGCGTCGAACTCGCCGAGCGGGAGGGCCGGGTGGCGCACGGCCACCGGGGCGGCTTCCCGGACCTGGCGCCCGAACTGGCCGCCCGTTACGACGTGGTGAGCATGTTCCACTATCTGGAGCACAGCACCGATCCCGACCGTGAGCTGCGGGCCGCGCGGGAGGCGGTGCGGCCGGGCGGCCATCTGCTGATCGAGGTCCCCGACCCCGAGAGCCGGTACGCCCGGCTGCTCGGCCGCTGGTGGCTGCCCTGGCTCCAGCCGCAGCATCTGCATCTGGTGCCGGTGGGCAATCTGCGCGACCGGCTCACCGAGCTGGGCTTCACGGTGGTCGCGGAGCAGCACGCCGAGCCGCACGACCCGGTCGATCTGCTGGCCGCCGTCTGGCTTGCGCTGGACCACGCGGCGCCGCGCGAGGACGCGCCGTGGCTGCCCGCACGGCCGGGCGGGCCGCGCCGGGCGCTGCGGGCGGCGCTGCTGATCGCGGGCATCCCGGCGCTGATCGCGGGCACGCTGCTCGACCGGTTCGCCGTCCGGCCGCTGGCGCACCGGCTGGGTGTGTCCAACGCGTACCGGATCGTGGCCCGACGCGACTGACGGCTGGGCAGACGGGTTCCGCCGTGCTAGCTTCGGGCCCATCGCATCAACAGGAATCCTGATGATCGACGGTACGGTCCGACGAACGGAACCCCCATGTCCCTCCTGGCCAGACCGGCGGTGGCGACCCGCGCCGCCAAGACGATGCAGGGCCTCACCAGACTGGCGGGCCGCCGCTCCGGCGGCCCCGGTTCCGCGGCCGCCTGGCGGGCCCGGTTCCCCGAGTACCCGCGGGACGCGAGCGGGGCGACCGTGCCGACCTCGGTCGCCCCGGCGCCGGTCACGGTGTACCTGCCGCCGGCCGGGACCGCCACGCGGCCGCCCGTCCACGTCAACTTCCACGGCGGCGGCTATGTCATGTCGATGCCGGTGATGGACGACGGGCTGTGCCGGTTCCTCGCCGTCGAGGCGGGCGTGGTCGTGGTCAACGTGCAGTACGTGGTCGCGCCGCAGCACCCGTTCCCGGCGCCGACCACCCAGGCGTACGAGGTCGTGCGCTGGGTGGCGGAGCACGGCGCGGAGCACGGCTGGGACGGCGCGCGGCTCACCGTGGGCGGGCAGAGCGCGGGCGGCGGCCTCGCCGCGGCCGTGGCCCGCCAGGCCCTGGAGCGGGGCGGGCCGTCGATCGCCCTCCAGGTGCTGCACTATCCGCCGCTGGACCTCGCCACCGCCGCCCGGGACAAGAAGGCGGCGGTCGCCCGGCCGATGCTGCGGCCCTGGATGGCGGACGTCTTCGACACGTCGTACGTGCCCGACGCCGGGGAGCGCGCCGACCGGCTCGTCTCCCCCGCGCACCCCTCGGACACCGCCGATCTCCGGGGCATCGCGCCGGCGCTGGTGGTCACGGCCGAGTACGACCTGCTGCGCGCCGAGGCGGTCCGCTACGCCGAGCGGCTGCGCGCGGCCGGTGCCCTCGTCGAGCACCACGACGTGGCCGGCGCCGACCACGGCTATGACACGAGCGACGACGAGAAGGCCCGTGCCGCCTACGCCCTGATGGCCCGTCATCTCCTCCGGGCCACCGCGCCCGACGCCTCCTGAGAGGCGCGGGCGCCGCGGTCCCGCCGGGAGCCGCCGTCCCCCTATTCGGCGGCTTCCGGCGGGACGACCCCCAACTGCTGTGCGCGTTCGGTCAGTTCACGCCACACCTTCGGCGCGACCGGGATGCCCCGCTCCCCTCGGCCCGCGGCCACGGCGGCGCTGCGTTCGCCCGGGTAGAACACGCCCTCGGCGCCGTCCGCCACGGGCAGTCCCTTCAGGGTGTCCAGGGTCGCCTCGACGTCCTCGGTGAAGACGTCCGCGGCGCCGAAGGCCGCCGGGTCGACCGCGAGGAGCAGGGCGTTCTGGCGGTGCCTGCGGCCCGCCGGGTCGTCGGAGTGGAAGGCGGCGAAGATCGGCGCGCCGACCAGCACACTGGTGAGCAGTTCGAACGCCAGCGACATGCCGGAGCCCTTCGCCCCGCCCAGCGGCAGCGGCATGACCGCCCGCTCCGGGTCGGTGGTGGGAGTGCCGTCCTCGGTGGCCGCCGCCCCCTCCGGCAGCGGACTGCCGGACGCCTTCGCCTGCCGGATCTTTCCCAGGGCGACGGTGGCGGTGGCCATGTCGAGCAGCGGCGGGGCGTGCCGCGAGCCCGGGGCGGTCGGTACGGCGACGGCGAGCGGGCTGGTCGCGACCGCCGCGCCCTTCGCCCCGGTGTAGCCCATGTTCGGCATGCCGGCGACGAACCCGATGCCGATCAGGCCCTGTTCGGCGATCCGCGACACGTAGTAGCCGATCGCCCCGGTGTGCACGGTACGGCGTACGCCGACCGCCGCGACCCCGGTCGACCGGGCCCGGGTGACGGCCTCGTCGGCGGCGGCGGTGAGGGCGACCGGGCCGGGCGCGCGGTCGGCGTCCAGGACGGCCGCGGCCGGGGCGCTCGACTCGACGACGATCCGGGGGGCGGCGTTGGCGACGCCCTTGTCCAGCAGGTCCAGATAGGCGGGGACGCGGGCGATGCCGTGCGAGTCGACACCGCGCCGGGCGGCCCAGACGAACACCTCGGCGGTGGTCCGGGCGTGCTCGGCGCTCAGACCGCCCTTCTCCAGGAGGGCGGCGGAGAAGGCGCACAGGTCCGCCGCGGGCACCAGGACCTTCGGGGAGGGGGTGGGCATGGGAGTCTCCTGGGTCAGCGGGTGACGAGGACGTCGACGACGGCGGTGGTGCCCCCGGCCACGGCCTTGAGGGCGCGCTCCAGGGCGGGGGCGAGCGCGTCCGGGGTGTCGACGGTCTCGGTGTGCATGCCGAAGGGCTCGGCGAAGGACGCCAGCCGGGGCAGCCGGTGCAGATCGGTGCCCAGCCACTCCCCCGTCCCGGCGGCGGCGCCGTCGGGGTAGAAGCGGCGGTGGTTGAGGTTCATGGACCGGTAGACGCGGTTGTTGAACACCACGACCAGCAGCGGGAGTCCGTACGTCCTGGAGGCGTCGTACGACGGGACGAGCGGGTTGTAGACGAACGCGCCGTCGCCGATCGTGAGCACCACCGGGCGCTCCGGCGCGGCGAGTTTGACGCCGAGGGCGACCGCGAGGCCCTGGCCGAGTCCGCCCTGGACGTAGAAGTACGAGTCGGGGGCGGAGGTGCGCAGATGCCGCTTGACCACTCTGCTGTGGGTGATCGTCTCGTCCACGACGATCCCGTCCCTGCCGTCGAGCAGTCCGCGCAGGGTCGCGGCGACCAGTACCGGGTCGATGCCCTCCGCGGCCGCCGCCCGTGCTTCGGCGGCGGCGACGGCGGCCTGTTCCCGCGCGTGCCGCTGTTCCTGGGCCGTGCGGCGGGCGCTCAGCGCCGCACCGTCGAGGTCCTTGGCCCGTTTGGCCAGCTGGCGCAGGCTGTTGGTGACGTTGCCCTCCAGGTACCGGTCGGCGAAGAGGACTTGGTAGACGACGTGCGGGCGCTGCGGCACCTCGTCGATCACCACGACCGTCGCCCGGGCGGGGCGGCGGGACGGCGGGTAGAAGGGGGCCCGGCAGTTGACGAGCAGGATCAGGTCCGCCTCGTCCAGCCACGGTCCGATGTCGCTGCCCGCGTGCAGCGGGTGGGTGCGCGGGAAGTTGCCGCAGACCGCGGAGTCGGGCTCGACGACCGGGATCTGCCAGGCCTCGGCGAAGGCGACGAGGGCCTCGAAGCCGCCCGCCTCCCGGCCCGCCGTCTCGGTGACGATCACCGGGTGGGTCGCCTCGCGGATCAACTGCGCGACGGCGTCGGCCTCTTCGGGCGAGCTGTGGGTGGAGCCGGGCGGGACGACGGGCTTGGCCGTACGGCCGTCCCACTCCTCCAGCAGGATCTCCAGCGGGACGTTCAGGTAGGCCGGTCCCGCCGGGGCCCGCCAGGACAGCTCCGCCGCCCGGGTGATCATGGTGGGCAGGGTGTGGACGCTGGCGGCCTCGTTGGCCCACTTGGTGAAGGGCTGGGCGACATGGTGCGGGCCGCCCACGATCGACAGGTTGCGGTACCACTGCCCGCCCGGGTCGTGGCCGGGGGCGTCGCCGTAGGTGGTCGACTCCGAGGAGGCCACCACCATGGGCACGCCCGCGAGGAGCGCGCCGTGCACCGCCATCGAGCCCTGGAGCAGGCCGGGGGCCGCGTGCAGCAGCACCCCCTGGGGGCGGCGGGCGAGGAGTGCGTAGCCGGTGGCCATGCCGACGGCCACGGTCTCGTGGGTGAGGTCCAGGTACCGGGGCGCCGGCTCGCCGTCGCGGTGGCGGCGGGCCAGGGACTCCCACACCGGGGCCCATTCGGAGCCGGAGGAGCAGAAGAGATGGTCGGCGCCGGCGGCCTCGAAGGCGGCGACGAAGGCATCACCGCCGTCCAGGCGCGGCGCGGGAGTGGTGTCGGTCATCTGCGTGGTGTCCTCAGCCCTCGATCGGCCAGTTCAGGACCTCGGAGATACCGCGGCCCATGATCCACTCCAGTTCCTCGGGCGTGAAGTCCCAGTGCTTGGTGAACTGTTCGATGGTGTCGGTGTAGGTGATGCCGTGGCCCAGCAGCCGGGTGATGTCCGTGCCGTAGAAGCAGCGCTGCGGGCCCATCCTGTCGACCATCTCGCGCACGTACTTCTGGATGTTGCCGTGCGGGAAGGGCTGCGTCGAGTAGCCGGGGAGCGCCGAGACCTTGACGTAGATGTTGGGGTGGACGGCCAGGTCGGCGGTCTCGGAGACCCAGTAGCCGATCGCGTCGTCGACACAGCGGGCCATGATGCCCATGTGATCGATGATGATCTTCAGCTCGGGGTGCTTCGCGGCGATCTGCCCGAGTTCCCGCTTCCAGATCGGGGCGTGGACCATGGTGGGGATGCGCAGTTCCTCGGCGACCGGCCAGTACCAGTCGTTGGTGCCGTCGATCATCCAGTTGCGGTCCTGCGGCCGGTGGAAGGTGAGCCTGGTGCCCTTGACGTGCGGGTTCTGCGCGAAGTCCTGGAGCATGGCCCTGCCCTCGTCGGGCTTGTCCTGCGGAATGCGGGCCATGATGCCGAACCGGTCCGGGTGGGCCTCGCAGGCCTCCAGGGCGTAGTCGATGCGGTCGCCCTCCCAGGACGGCGGCAGGATCAGCGCGCGGTTCACGCCGGCCTCGTCCATCAGCTCCAGGGCCTCCTCGTAGGAGAACGGGTCCTCGCGGTGGCCGTTGAGACGGATCCGCTCCCGGGCGCCGGGCACCCAGGGGCGGTCCGGGGTCTCTTCCAGCCAGATGTGGATCTGCGTGTCGACGACGAACATGTCCCGTACTTCCTTCTCTCGGTGGGGCACGTGGTGGGGCGTTGCGCAGGGAACGCTAGGCGGGCGGAAAGGCCTTGCGGAGCCCCTGGGAGCGCAAGCTGTTCTTGCGCGGATCCGCCCTGTTCGCAGGGCGTTTCAGGAGGCGGAACGGTGGGCGAGGACGGTGTCGGCGAGATGCTCGGCGATCGCCATCGAGGCGGTCGCGGCGGGCGAGGGCGCGTTGCGCACGGCGGTGACCCGGCCGAGGCGGTGGACGCGGAAGTCGTCCACGAGGGTGCCGTCCCGGTCCAGCGCCTGGGCGCGCACCCCCGCCCCGCCGCGCACGACGTCCCGGACGCCCACGCCGGGGACGTACAGTCCGGCGTCCCGCATGAAGGCGGCCGTGGAGAAGGAGCCCCGGTACTCCTTGATGCCGGTACGCCAGTGCCGGGCCGCCATCCGCCAGGTACCGGGGTAGACGGCGAGGCCGGCGAGGTCGCGGGGGGAGATCCGGGTGCGGGTGTAGCCCTCGCGGGCCAGGGCCAGGACGGCGTTCGGGCCGACCTCCACCGTGCCGTCGACCCGCGGGGTGAAGTGGACCCCGAGGAACGGGTAGCGCGGGTCCGGCACCGGGTAGACCAGGCCCCGCACCAGGTGCGTGCGCTCCGGTCTCAGCAGCATGTACTCGCCGCGGAAGGGCACGATCCGCGGCTCCCCGCGGTCCCGGGCGAGACCGGCGACCGTGTCGGAGTGGAGGCCCGCGCAGAGGATCAGCCGGTCCACGCGCAGGCGTTCCTCCCCCGAGGAGGTCCGGGACGCCACCTCCACCCCGCCGGGCACCGCCCTGATCCCCGTGACCGGGAAGCCGAACCGCACCTCGCCGCCGGAGTCGACGACGTCCCGGGCGAAGGCGCGGGCGATCGCCGGGTAGTCGGTGATCGCGGTGCGCGGCGAGTGCAGGGCCGCGATCCCCCCGGCGTGCGGCTCGATCTCCCGGATCTCCTCCCGGGAGACCCTGCGCAGATCCGGGACGTGGTTGGTGCGGGCCCGCTCGAACAGGGCGTCCATCCGGCCGAGTTCGTCCCGGCGGACGGCCACCACCAGCTTGCCGGTCTCCCGGTACGGCAGTTCCCGGTCCCGGCAGTACGCGCGCAAGAGGGCGACCCCGCGCACGCACAGCCCGGCCTTGAGGCTGCCGGGTGGGTAGTACAGGCCGGCGTGGACGACGCCCGAGTTGTGGCCGGTCTGGTGCAGCGCGGCCGCCCGCTCCTTCTCGACCACCACGACACGGGTGCCGGGGCGGCGCAGGGCGAGCTCACGAGCCGTGGCCAGCCCCACGATGCCGGCGCCCACGACCCCGATCGTCTCGTCAGCCATGGGCGCGCTCCGGGGCCCCGAGGTTGATCGCCACCGTCTTGACGCGGGTGGAGAAGCGGAGCACCTCCTCGCCCTGCTCCTTGTACGCCGTACCGGAGTCGCGGAATCCGCCGAACGGCAGATGGACGTCCCAGCCGGTGGTGGTCGTGTTGACGGCGACCTGCCCGCACTCGGCCGCGTCGGCGAACCGGTGGGCGCGGGCCAGATCGCGGGTGAAGACGGCGGCGGCGAGCCCGAACGCGGAGTCGTTGACGGCCTCGACGGCCGCGTCGAACCCGTCGACCGCCCGCAGCGCGAGGACCGGTCCGAACACCTCCTCGCGCCAGAGCGCGGACTCGGGCGTGACGTCGGCGAGGACCGTCGGCAGCACATGGCAGCCGTGCGCCCGCTCCCCCTCGGTGTCGGCCCGGCCGCCGGTCAGGACGGTGGCGCCCTGCTCGACGGCCCGGGTGACGGCCGCGAGGACGCCGTCGCGCTGCTTCGGGCTCGACAACGGGCCCAGCGTCGTCGCCGGGTCGGTGCCCGGGCCGCCCTTCAGCGCCGCCACCTCGCCGAGGAGGAGCCGGGTGAACTCCTCGTACACCGGGCGGTCGACGATCACCCGGCTGGTGGCGGTGCAGCGCTGCCCCGCCTGCCCGAACGCGGCCGCCGCCACGGCCCGCGCGGCGGCCGGCAGATCGGCGTCCGCCAGTACCACGGACGCGTTCTTGCCGCCGAGTTCGCCCTGGAAGCGGACGTTGCGGTCGGCGAGCCGGCGGCGGATGCGGTTGCCGACGGCGTTGGAGCCGGTGAAGGTGAGGCCGGCGATCCGCGGGTCGTCGAGCAGGGCCTCCTCGATGGAGGCGGTGCGTCCGGTGACGACGTTCAGGACACCGGCCGGCAGCCCGGCGTCGTGCAGGGCGCGGGCGAGGTGCAGCCCCGCCAGCGGGGTCTCCGTCGCCGGCTTGAACACGGCCGCGTTGCCCGCCGCGAGCAGGGGGGCGAGCTTGCGGGCCGGGGTGATCAGCGGGTCGTTCCAGGGGCTGATCACCAGGATCACCCCGATCGGCTCGCGCTGGGTGTGCGTACGGTGGTGCGGGCGTACGTCGTGCAGGAGGGTGCCGTAGCCCTGCCGGGCGCATCCGGCGTAGTACTCCAGGAAGTCGGCGGCCTTGAGGGTCTCACCGGTCGCCTCCGCGAGGGTCTTGCCGTTCTCCGCGGTGACGTCGGCGGAGATCTCCCGGGCGCGCTCACGGATCAGCCGCGCCGCGTCGGTGAGGATCCGGGCCCGCTCGAACGGGCTGGTGCGCTTCCATACGGCGAACCCGCGCTCGGCGTGGTCGAAGGCCCGGGTCACGTCCTCGGCCGGGAGGGCGGGGACGCGGGCGACCGGGGTGCGGAGGTCTGCGGGGTCGAGGACGTCGATCCAGTCGCCGCTCGTCACCCACTCCCCGCCGGAGAGGGTTTCCTGGGTGCGCATGTACGGGGTCACTTCCTTCGTCGGCCAGAGGGCGGACTGCGAGAGAACACCAGGTCGGGGCGGGGGCACCAGGGGCTCGGCGGCAGGCATAGGTTGCGCCGCGCGGAGGCCGTGCGGCGCATGATCCGTGCTGGAATCACCGGGCCGGACCCCGACCCGAGGAGACACGGACATGGCCTACGCAGTCGTCGCCCACTACCGCTGTGCGCCCGCCGACGAGGCGACCGTGCGGGAGGCGTTGCTGAGGATGCGGGAACGCACGCTCGGCGAGCCCGCGAACAAGGGGTACGAGGTGCATGCGGTGGTGGACGAGCCGGGTGGGTTCCTGTTGTACGAGCGGTACGCGGACCGCGCCGGATTCGAGGCCCACAAGGCGGCGGATCATTTCGAGGAGTTGATCGTGGAGACCGTGTGGCCCCTGCTCACGGAACGCACGGTGACCTTCGCCGAAACGCTGTGACCCCGAGGGGCCGGGCCCGCCCGGCCCCTTCACGCGCGCTTCAGAACTCGTTGCCCCAGCAGTACCGGGCGAGCGTCTCCACCAGGACCAGCTTGCGGCGTTGGTCCTCGGCGGTCAGGAGCGGGCGGGTCGCCACGTCGGCGAAGCCCCGGGACGGGGACACCGCCCCGTCCTCCAGGTCCTTGAACCCGCCCACCGCGTCGATCCGGGCCATCACCGTGTCGATGTCCTCGAGCTCCGGGTCCGTCGCGTCGACCACGCCCAGGCAGAAGTCCCGGTCGTCCGGGAGCGCCCGGACCAGGTCCAGTTCGGCCGGGGTGCCCTGGTCGAAGGGGAGGATCCAGCGGTCGGCGCCGACCGTGCCGTAGAGCCGCTCCGCCCGTGCCCGGTCCACCTCGGCGGGTGCGCTCCAGCCCGGCGAGACGCCGATCCGTACGCCCTCGGGGCGCTCGTCGAGTCGTACGGCCGACGCGTCCACCGCGAGCGCGTCCTCGAAGGAGAGCGCGCCCGGGTCGGTGGGATCGGTGCCCAACTGGCCCAGCAGGAGCGGGTTGTTGAGCTGGATCAGGCGTACGCCCCGGGAGACCAGGAGCACGATCTCCGCCTGGACGATCTCCGCCAGCGCCTCGCCCAGCGCACGGGCCGACGGGACGCCGAGGCCGGGCCGGAACGTCGTCGCGGCGAGGTACGCCGGGGAGGGCAGGGAGGCCTTCGCGGCGATCACCGTCAGTGCGGTGAGCCCGGCCGCCCGGTCGGCGAGCAGCGGGCCCTTGGCCTCGGGGAGCGCCTCGGCGACCCAGCGGACCAGGCCGTCGGCGTCGGTCTCGTCCGTACGGCGGAAGCCCGACACCCCGTCGAGGACCGCGCCGCGGAAGTCCTCCCGGGGGAAGTCGCCGTCGGTGACGACAGTGGAGCGCAGTCGGCGCTGGTACGCGACGGCCTCCCGGACCGCCGTGTCCACGGCCCCCGGGTCGTCGGTCGCGAGGCCGGGCGGGCGGACCAGGCTGCCGTGGTGGTCGATGCGGTAGTTGAAGGTGTCGGCCATGGCTCAGGCGTCCTTTCCGGCGGGCCCGCCCGCGACGCCCCAGGCGGCGAACTCCATGTCGTAGCCGAGGGACTTCAGGACGTCCTCGGCGATCTCCTGGTCCTCGGCGGCGGTGCCGCCGGCGACACCGAGGCCGCCGATGATCTCGCCGTCCTTCTGGAGGGTGACGCTGCCCTCGGCGGCCATGATCGGCAGGGCGGCGCCGGGGAGCTGGGAGAGCTGGGCGAAGAACACGGGCTGGCTCTCCTGCCACTTCTTCAGCATCGGGCCGGGGCGCTGCATCACGGCGGCGGTGTACGCCTTGGCGCGGGCGATGTCCGGGGTGAGGGGCCGGGCTCCGTCGGCGCGGCGGATGGCGACGGGGAAGCCGCCTGCGTCGACGACGGCCACGCTCACCGCCTTCCCCAGGGCCTCGGCCCGCGCGTGGGCGGCCTCGGCGATCTCCTCGGCGGCGGCCAGGGTCAGACTGGTCATACGGCGTCCTTCGGTGCGGTGAGGGTGCGGCGCAGGTGGGCGATCGCGGCGTTGTAGGGGCCCGGCGTCTCCCAGTACATGGAGTGCGGGGCGCCGGGGACGATCTCCAGGTGGGAGCCGGGGAGGAGTTCATGGGCGCGGGTGACGGTCCTGACGCCGAGGACGGCGTCCCGTTCGCCCGCGAGGAACGCGACCCGCACGCCGCAGGCCCGGATCTCCTCCAGGGAGGGGCCGTCGGTGTCGAGGTTGCGCAGGTCCTGCATCCGGGCGGCGTTGAAGGTGCCCATCTGCTGGAAGAGGAAGGTGAGGTCGGCGCGCTCCTGCTGGAAGCGCCGGGTCAGCAGCCGGTCGATGACGGGGAGCCTGACCGCCTCGGCTCGGTCGGCGGCGGCCAGTTCCCTGAGTTCCGGGTGGGCGATGCCGCCCAGGGAGTGGCCGAGGACGACGGAGGAGACCCGTTCGGGGCGCAGCAGGCCGGCGCGCAGGGCGGCGACGGAGCCGATGGACTGGCCGACGAGCATGACGTCGGTCAGGTCCTCCCGGTCGAGGACGGCGACGACGTCACCGGGGAAGTCCTGGCCGTCGAACTCCGCCATGGAGGAGTCGGACTTGCCGAAGCCGCGCAGGTCGACGGTGACCACGGTGAACTCGTCGCGCAGGGCGGCCACTTGCTGCCACCAGGCGGCGTGGTGGCCGCCGCTGCCGTGCACGAACAGGATCGCCGGGCCGCTGCCGTGCCGTTCGTAGTAGAGGGAGGTGCCGTCGGAGTCGGCGAAGGGCATGGAGTGAACTCCCTTGGGTGGCAGGTCAGTTGGGGCGCCTGGCGTGGTACACGAGTTCGATCATGGTGTGGTCGGGATCGTGGATGTAGCAGAACGTGGACTGGTTCTCGGGGCGCCGGATCGGGCGGGTGTGCCGGATGCCCAGCTCCTTCAGGTGCTCCAGGAACTCGTCCCAGTCGTCGACCTCGACGGCGAAGTGATAGGGCGCCATGCGCTCCATCTCCTCGACCGGCGTGAAGTGAAGGTCGAAGGTGCCGCGGGTCATCAGCACCACGCGGGTGTTGGACCTGGGCTGGATCCGCTTCATCCCGAAGACCTTCGCGTACCACTCGGCGGTCCGGTCGGGGTCGGTGGTGGGGAAGTTGACGTGGTGGATGTAGCGGGGTTCCTTGCTCATGCTCGATTCCCTTCGAGGTGTACGGGGTTGGACAGCACGCCGATGCCGCTGATCTCGATCTCCACGGTGTCGCCCGGCTCGATCCCGCAGGCCGACTCGGCGCCCATCCACAGCACGTCGCCGGGGTGCAGGGTGAGGTGGCGGGTGATCTCGACGATGTGGTCGAAGGGGTCGAAGACCATGTCGCCGGTGGGGAACGCGGCCCGGACCTCGCGGTTGACCCGCAGGGTGGTCGTCTGCGCGAGGGCGTCGACGTCGGTCTCGATCCAGGGCCCCATCGGCTTGAAGGTGTCGCTGTTCTTGCTGCGCCAGAACGAGCGGTCCCGGTGCTGCCAGGTGCGGGCGCTGACGTCGTTGCCGACGGTCCAGCCGAAGACCGCCCGGCGGGCCTCCTCCCGGGTGGCGTGCCGCAGGGTGCGGCCGAGGACGGCGACCAGTTCGGGTTCGGCCTCGAACCTGCCCTCGACCGCGGCGGGTTTGACGATGGGCGAACCGTGGCCGGTCAGCGCGTTGTTGGCCCGGTAGCCGACCTCGGGACGCTCGGGGGTCGCGGCGCCGGCGTGCGCGATGTGCCGGGGGTAGTTGAAGCCGACGGCGTAGAACACGGGGGGTATCACGGGCGGGAGCCAGACGGCGGTGGCGCGCGGGACGCTGCCGACGACCCGGGGGTCGCCCTCGATCGGGGACCCGGACAGCAGCTCGACGTCGGCCTCCCCGACCCGGCCCCACACCGCCCGGCCGCCGACCGAGACACGGGCGTACCTCATGGCGCCAGCAGATGGGAGACGCGCTTGGTGACCAGGTAGGCGTCCAGCGCCTCCGGCCCGCCCTCCCGGCCGTAGCCGCTGTCCTTGACGCCGCCGGAGGGCGCCTCGTGGACCGAGCCGCCGCAGTGGTTGAGGGAGAGGATCCCGGCCTCCAGTTCGGCCGAGAGCCGCTCGGCGGTCGCGGCGGAGGCGGTGAACCCGTAGGCGGCCAGTCCGTACGGCAGCGCGTTCGCGGTGGCGAGCGCCTCGTCGAGGCGGGTGAACGGCACGATCGGCGCGATCGGCCCGAACGGCTCCTCGCTCATCAGCGCCGCGTCCGGGGGGACGTCGGTGAGAACGGTCGGCGCGAAGAAGTACCCGGGCCGGTCCGGGCGGCCGCCGCCCGTGCGGACGGTGGCGCCGCGTGCGACGGCGTCGGCGGTGAGCCGCTCCAGGGACGTGAGCCGGCGCGCGTTCGCGAGGGGGCCCATCGTGGTCCCGGGCGCCAGCCCGTCACCGACGACGACCGCCTCGGCGGCCTTCACGAACTCGGCGGTGAACTCCTCCACCAGGGAGGCGTGGACGAGGAAGCGGCTCGGCGAGGTGCAGACCTGACCGGCGTTGGCGAACTTCGCCCGCGCCGCTCTGCGGGCGGCGGTCACGGGGTCGGCGTCGGCGCAGACGATCACCGGGGCATGGCCGCCCAGTTCCATCAGCGAGGGCTTCATGACCTGCCCGGCCCGCGCGGCCAGCAACTTGCCGACGGGCACGGAGCCGGTGAAGGCGACCAGCCGCACGACCGGTGAGTCGATCAGACGGGCGGAGACCTCGGCGGGCTCACCGAAGACGAGGTTGAGGACCCCGGCGGGCAGCCCGGCGTCGGCGTAGCACCGGACCAGCTCCATGGCCGTGGCCGGGGTCTCCTCGGACGCCTTGAGGACGAGGGAGCAGCCGGCGGCCAGCGCGGAGGAGATCTTGCGGTTGGGTCCGCCGGCCGGGAAGTTCCACGGGACGAGCGCGGCGACCGGGCCGATGGGCTCCCGCCGTACGGTCAGCAGGGTCCCGGGGTCCGCGGGGACGATACGGCCGTACGCGCGACGGGCGTCGTCGGCGTGCCAGCGCAGGGTCTCGGCGGTGCGGCGGGCCTCACCGGTGGACTCGGCGAGCGGTTTGCCCTGTTCCAGGGTGCTGACGCGGCCGAGGTCGGCGGCCCGCTCGGCGATCAGCTCGGCGGCGGCGTGCAGGACGGCGGTGCGCCGGGTGACGGGGGTCGCCCGCCAGACGCGGAAGCCCTCCTCGGCGGCGGCGAGGGCGCGGTCCAGGTCGGCGGCCGTGGCCAGGGGTACTTCTCCGATCACCTCCTCGGTGGCCGGGTTCACGATCGGGGCGGTGGAGCCGGTCCCGCCCTGGCACCACTCGCCCGCGATGTACATGCGGACGGCGGGGTAGCCGTGGTCGGTGGTCATGGATGCGTGCCTCTCAGGCCGGGGTGTCCTGGTCGCGGTGGGTGCGCAACGCCCAGATGTGGTGCGGCGGGGTGGTCGTGTGGACACGGGTCGCGTAGGAGTCGTCGACGCGGTCCATGTCGGCGGCGTACTCGACGCGGCCCCCGCACGGGGCGTGCAGAAAGCGGAAGACGTTGGAGCCGATCGTGTGCCGGCCGAGCCGGCGGGCCTCGCGCCAGCCCCGTTCGATCATGTAATTGGCGCCCTCGATCACGTCGTCGAAGCCGGGCACCTCGTAGGCGATGTGGTTGACGCCGGCGCGGTCGGGGCGGTGGCAGAGCAGCATGGTGTGCTGGTCGTCGTCGCCCGGGGCCTGGAGGAACACGCCCATCGGCTCGACGACGTCCGTCGGGCGGAAGCCGAGGAGGCCGGTGTAGAAGGCGACGGCGTCCTCCCGGCCCGCCCTGGCGATGTTGAGCGCGACATGGCACATCCGCAGCGGGTGCGCGCGGGTGAGCGGCTCCAGCGCGGTGTTCCAGCGCCGGACGTGCCCGGGGGTGTTGACGGGGCGCGGGGCGACGGCGGCCTTCCTCGGCCGGGCCAGGGTGAGACCGACGCCGAAGCCGCTCCGATCGGCGGTGTGGAAGACCCCGTCGGCGCTCTCGCGCACGGGGTGCTCCCGGGCGACGGTGTCCACCAGCCGGCGTAGCTCCTCGCGCGTGTCGACGCCCCAGACGACCTCGCGCAGGGTGGGCCCGTCCTCCACGGGGCCGGGGAGCAGGGGGCTCGGGGCGGTGTCGAGGTGCAGGGTCTGCCCGGTGAGCGTCTCGAACACGGCGTGCTCGGCGGTCCGTTCCACCAGGAACAGTCCGAAGTCGTCGAAGAACCGGACGCAGGCGTCGAGGTCGTCGATGCCGTAGGTGACCGATTCGATTCTCTGGATTCCCATGGATTCCTCGTCCTCTCCGGGTCGCCCGGTGAGCGTAGATTCGGGACGGACGGGCCGTCGACGGTCCGAGCCGTACGGAATACGCAACCCTTTGTTGCGCCGTTGTTGCGCCGTCGGCCGCGGTTATCGGATGGCCGGGATCGGGTTCTGCGAGAACCACGCGGAGAGAAAGTCCAGGAATACGCTGATCTTGCGCGGGGTGTCGGATCCGGGCCCGTAGATCGCGTAGAGCGGACGGTCGGGTACGGCGAGTTCGGGGAGCAGCACCTCCAGGGCGCCGGAGACGAGGTCGTCGTAGGCCGGGCGCTGGGGCAGCAGGGCGATGCCGCGGCCGTGCACGGCGGCCTTCTGGAGGGCCAGGTAGGAGTTGGACGAGAAGGCGATGTTACGGATCTTGTGCAGGGTGCTGGCGTGTCCGTGGCCGATGCGCCACACCGGGTCGTTGACGTGCACCAGGCAGTCGTGGTGGGCGACGTCGTTGGGGTGGTCCAGGCCGCCGCGGCGGCCGATGTAGTCCCGGGCGGCGCACAGCACGAACGGCAGCGAGGAGATCTTCTTCAGACGCACGGAGGAATCCCGCAGATCGCGGGTGTGGAAGGCGACGTCGAATCCGCTGTCCAGGAAGTCGTAGGTGCGGTCGGACATTCCGCCGAGTTCGAAACGGACCTGGATCTTGGGATGGGCCGCCGAAAAGGCGGCGATCGCGTCGCCGAGATCCAGGCTGCCTATCCATTTCGGGCAGATGATGCTGAGCGTGCCCTCGGCCCGGTCGTGGGAATCGGCGAGCGCCGCGTCCTGGGCGTCGATCTCGTCGAGGATACGGGCGGCGAATTCCGCGTAGCGCTGTCCCGGTTCGGTGAGGCTCACCGAGCGGGCGGTGCGGTTGACCAGGCGCACCCCCACCTGCCGCTCCAGCTCGGCCACGTGCCGGGAGACCAGCGACCCCGACGAGCCGAGTTTCCTGGCGGCTCCGTTGAAGCTTCCGGCCTGGGCGACGGTGACAAAGCTGTGCATCAGCAGCAGGCGGTCCATGGTTCCTCCGGTCGCTCACTTCGCGCAGTACTGGGGGGCCTCGTCCAGGTTGGCGTCGGTGACCAACAGAAGAGGAATGTCGGCAATCTTGTCAACCTTCTTGCCGTCCAGGAGTCCGACGGCGTTCTTGACCGCGGTCCGGCCGATGACCTGGGCGGAGTTCGCGACGGTCGCGGAGAACTCCCCGCTCTTCACCGCGGCCAGACCCTCGTCGGTGCCGTTGACGGTGACGATCCCGACGTCCTTGCCGGCGGCGTCGAAGGCCTTGCGCACCCCGAAGGCCATCTCCTCGTTGGCGACGAAGGCGTAGTCGAGGTCCGGGTTGGCCTGGATCATGTTCTCGGCCACGTCCTGGGCCTTCGCCGGGTTGAACATGCCGGGCTGGTTGGCGACCACCTTCGCGGTGGCGGGCAGGGCGTCCTGGAAACCGCCCACGAGCAGGTCCGAGGCCGCGCCCGGCGCGCCCGCGACGATGCCGACCTGCACGTCCTTGCCGGCGGCGTCCTCGGCGACCCAGCCGGCGTCCAGGGAACCGACCTTCTTCAGGTCGACGACGGCCGCGCCGAGGATGTCGTCCGTGTCGCTCGTGACCACGGAGGTGAGGTAGATCGGCACGCCGGCCGCCTTGGCCTTGGCGATGTCGCCCTTCAGCGCGTCGACGTTGACCGTCTGCACGATCAGCGCGCTGACGCCCCGGGAGATCATGTCCTCGATGTTGGACAGCTCGGTTCCGGCGTTCTGGTGCGAGTTGGCCGTGTAGACCTTGGCGCCCTCGGTCCCGGCCTGGGCCTCGACGGCCTTCTGCAGACAGCTGTGGAAGGTGGTGTCGCCGCCGTTGACGAAGCCGAGGGAGACACCGCCGGAGCCGGTGGTGCCGTCCCCCTTGCCGCATCCGGTCAGCAGCAGGGCGCAGCCGGTGACGCCGGCGAACAGGACGCGGGGCGTGCGGGCGGGGAGTCTCATGGTGAACCGCCTTTCAGGACGGGGGAGATGAGGTCAGTGGGGGGCGGAGCCGGAGCGCGCCTTGTGCATCGCGTTGGCGACGGCCGCCACGAGCAGCACGGCGCCGACCGAGACCGGCTGGTAATTGCTGGAGAAGTCCAGGAGGTTGAGGGCGTTGGCGACCACGCCGAGCAGCACCAGACCGAGGGCGGTGCCGGCGATCGTGCCGTGGCCGCCCGCGAGCGAGGTGCCGCCGATGACGACCGCGGCGACGACGGCCAGTTGCAGGGAGAGTCCCGCGGTGCCGCCGGGGCTGGAGGAGCCGAGCCGGGAGAGGATCATCAGACCGGCCAGGCCCGAGAGGGTGCCGGTGAGGCCGTACAGGGTGAGTTTGCGGGCCGTGACGTCGATGCCGCTGAGCCGGGCCACGTGCTCGTTGCCGCCGATGGCGAAGGCGTCCCGGCCGAACACCGTGAACCGCATGACGAGCGCCGTCAGCGTCAGCACCAGCACCGCCACCACCAGCAGCCAGGGCACGCCGAGCACCTTGCCGCTGCCGAGGGCGGCCATCCGGGTGCCGATGGAGATCGTGGAGCCGTCGTGGACGAGGAGCGCCACGCCGTCGAGCAGGGTCGCCGAGGCCAGGGTCGCCACGAACGGCGCCACCCGGGTGAAGGTCACCACCAGCCCGTTGACCAGTCCGATCGCGGTGCCGAGCAGCAGCGCGCCGAGGACGGCGTACACCGTGGGCCGCCCGTCGGCGAGGAGCCTGGCGGCGACGGCGGCCGTGACGGCGACGTTGCTGCCCATCGAGAAGTCCATGCCGCCCGCGGTCATCAGCAGGGTGAGCCCGGCGGCGAGGACGGCGTTGACGCTGATCTGGCCGAGGATGTTGACGAGGTTGCGGTCGGTGGCGAACGTCTCGCTCCGCACGGCGGTGAACACCACGACCAGGACGAGCACGGCGATCAGCCCGGCGTGCGGCAGTTCACGCAACCGGCCCGGGGAGAAGCGGGACCTGGCCGGCTCGGCGACGGGAGCGGGGGCATCGGGAAGGGTCTTGACGCTCAACTCGGCTGTCCTCCTAGGGCCGTGGCGACGAGTTCGTCGCGGGTGATGTCGGTGATGTCGTGCTCGGCGACCGTGCGGCCGGCGCTCACCACGACGACCCGGTCGGCCAGGCGCATGACCTCCTCGGCGGAGGAGGAGGCGAGCAGGACGGCCACGCCCCGGGCGGCGAGGTCGTCGAGGAGGGCGTGGATGTCGGCCATCGCCGCGATGTCCACCCCGTTGGTGGGGTCCTCCAGGAAGCAGGCGGCCGGCCGTGTCTCCAGCCATTTGCCGAGCAGGACCTTCTGCTGGTTGCCCCCGGACAGCGCGCTCACCGGCGGGTTCCCGGCGAGGGCGCGCACCCCGTAGGCGCGGCGCAACGGGGCGGCGCGCCGGGCGAGTTCGCCACGGCGGTGCAGCCGGCGGCGGGCGAAGCGGTCGTCGGCGAGCATCAGGTTCTCGTCCAGGGAGAGCCCCGGGACCAGGCCGAGGGCGCGGCGGTCGCCGGTGACACAGCGCAGTCCGCCGGCGAGCGAGGCGGCGATCCGGCCGAAGGGCACCTCCCGTCCCCCGACGTGGAGCCGGCCGGAGTCGGGGCGGCGCCGTCCCGACAGCAGGTCGAACAGCCGGGACTGGGCGTCCCCGGCGGGCCCGAGGACGGCGACGATCTCGCCCCTGCGGACCTCGACGCCGAAGTCCCGCACGGCCCTGCCCTGGCTCAACCCCTGGACGGAGAGGCCGACTTCGGCCCGGGGCGCGGGGCGCTCGGGACGGGCGGAGACGACGTCCCGGCCCACCATGGCCCGGACGAGTCCGGCCTCGTCGAGGTCGGCGGCGGGGGCGCTCGTGACGACCTGCCCGTCCCGCAGGACGGTGAGGCGGTCGGCGACGGCCATCACCTCGTCGAGGTAGTGCGAGATGTAGACGACGGCGACGCCCTCGTCCCGCAGGGTGCGCACCAGGGCACGGATCCGTCCGGCGTCCCGGGCGCCGAGGCAGGCCGTGGGCTCGTCCAGGATCAGCACGCGGCCGCCGCGGCGGACCTCGCGGGCCACCTCGACCATGGTCTGCTCGGCGACGGTGAGCGACCCGGCGGTGCGCTCCACGTCGACGGCGAGACCGAGGGCGGCGAGCGCGGCACGGGCCTCGTCCCTGACGGTCCGCCAGCGCACGGCGGGGCCCCGGGTGGGCAGGTCGCCGAGGAGGATGTTCTCGGCGACGGTGAGGTCCATCGCCAGCTCGCGGCGCTGCGGTACGCAGGAGACGCCCAGTCCGCGGGCCCTGCGCACGGTCAGCCCGGGCTGCGGCCGGCCGTCGATCTCGACCGTGCCGCCGTCGGCCCGGTGGACCCCGGACAGCACCTGCACGAGCGTGGACTTGCCGGCGCCGTTCATGCCCATCAGGGCGTGGATCTCCCCGGGGAACAGATCGAGGTCGACACCCCGCAGCGCGGCGGCCCCGCCGAAGTTCTTGGTGACGCCCCGGACGCGCAGGACCGGCTTCACCGCACACGTCCGTGGCCGCGGATGTCCGGGAAGGGGGGCTCCTTGTCGGCCTGGAGGTCCACCTGGAAGGCGTTCAGGCACATGCCGAGCATGGTGAAGTTGCCGAGCGCGCCGATGGTGTCGACCAGGCCCTTGGGGCCGAAGTGGGCGAGCGCGGCGGCGAAGGTGTCGTCGCCGACGAAGTGCTCCTCCAGGATCTCCCGGCAGAACCGGTAGAAGGCCCGGTCGGCCTCGTCGTCGAAGACCGCCTCGCGCTTCTCGGCGATCGCCCGCACGGCGGCCTCGGGGATGCCGGCCTCGATCGCCTGGTGGACATGGGCGTTCCAGGAGTACTGGGCGTCCCAGTTGCGGGCGGCCAGCAGCAGGGCCAGCTCCCGCAGCCGCTTCGGCAGGGCGCAGTCGAAGCGGGCGAAGGCGCCGAGCGACTCGGCCCGTTCGCACATCTCGGGGCTGTGCAGCCAGACCCGGAAGGGGCCGCGTACGGCCCCGCGGCGGCCGGCGATCCGGGCGGCCAGCTCCTGCTGCCGCGCATCCATTTCCTCTTCGCTGAGAACGGGAAGCCTCATCCGGCCGTTACCTGCCTTTTCTTTCCGGCACGTCCCGCACGGGTCCTGCCGCCGTGCGGTGCCAGGTGAAGGTACAGCCGGGTCCGAGAAGCTCACCCACCTCGGAATGCAAGGTAAACCTGCACGTTGGAGGCCCCCCGTTCGCCGCGGGGCGGCCTAACGTCGTTCCCCATGACGACCCTCATCAAGGCCGCGTCCGTCCCCCTCCTCGACCGTGGCGGCGCGGTCGTGACAACCCCGCTCATCACGACGTCCTCGGCGGCCGGGGAGAACCGGATCACCAGTGGGATGAGCGTCTACCCGGTGGGTTCCGGGGCGCCGCTGCACTCGCACAACTGCGACGAGCACGTCACCGTGCTGGAGGGGGAGGCGGAGGTGTGGGTGGACGGCGAGGCGACCAGGCTGGGGCGGTACGACACGACGTACATCCCCTCCCCGGTCCCCCACTTGTTCCGCAACGTGGGTGCGGTGCCGCTGCGGATCCTGTGGGTGTACTCCTCGGGCCGGGTCACCCGGACGTTCACCGAGACCGGGAAGACGGTGGAGCACCTGTCGGCGGAGGACCGGATGGGGTCGGACGGCTGAGGATCCGGCTTAGGATCCGGCTGAGGACCCGGCTGGGGATCCGGCTGGGGATCCGGCTGGAAGTCCGGCTGGAAGTCCGGCTGAAGGCACGGCCGAGACTCAGCGCACCCCCGCCTTCACCGCCTCCAGGACGACCTCGGCCACGGCCTTCGGCTGTTCCACCAGGACCGCGTGGCCCGCGTCGGGGACCGTCACCATCCGCACGTACGGGCAGGCCTGGAGGCCTGCCCGTTCCTCGTCGGTCAGGCCGATCTCGTCGTGGTCGCCCCGCACCACCCAGGACGGGACGCCGGCCCCGCACAGCCGCTGCACCAGCGACGGATGGCGCCCGAGGTAGGCGTAGTACTCGTGGAGGATCCGGCGGCAGGCCGCCGGGTCGTTGTCGGCCATGACCGCCGCGAGCGCCTCCGCGCGCCGCGGCGGCAGTTCGCGTTTCATCGCCCGGGGCAGCAGTCCGAGCATGCCGGCCCAGACCATCGCGCCGAGCCCCGGCACCCGGCCCACCGCGTTCAGCACCGCCAGGGACTTCATCTCGTCCCCGCGCGAGAAGCTCGGCGAGAGCAGCACGAGCGGGCCCCGGAACAGGCCGAGGGCGGCCATCTCCAGCGCCACGTTGGCGCCCAGGCTGTGCCCCACGACCGCCTCGCACCCGGCCTCGGCGGCGAAGTCCGCCATCAGCCGGGCGTAGTGCTCCATGGACACGTCCTCGGGCGGCTCGGTGCGGCCGAAGCCGGGCAGGGTCACCGCGACCGTGCCGAGGCCGGCCACCGCGGGCTCGGCCATGACGTCCGCGCAGAACTCGGTCGTGCACAGTCCGCCCGGGATCATCAGCACCCGGTGCGCGGCGTCCGCCGGTCCTCCGCGGCGGACCTCCCAACGCTCACCCATACAACGAGCGTGACCCCGTACGACGCGCTCCGCACCCCGAACGCCGGCCACCGCACACGAGGTGCGGGGCCGGCGTGGCGGTGTCCCCCGGGTGTCCGTGCGCGCCGGTCAGTGCGCGCCCACCAGCTCCTGGCCGGCGGGGACGGGCGGCTGCTTCGCGCTGCGCAGGGCCGCGATCCCGATGAAGACCATGGAGGAGACACCGGCGAGCGCGAAGGCGGTGAAGCCCCGGTCGCCGTTGCCAGCGGCGAGCAGCTGGCCGCCGAGCCAGGGGCCGAAGACGGCGCCGAAGCGGCCCATGCCGGAGGTCCAGCCGACGGCGGTGGCGCGGCTGTCGGGGGTGGAGCGGATCGACACCGTCGCGTAGATCATCGTCTGGGCGCTGTTGAGGAAGACACCGGTGAGGAAGACGACGGTCATCGTGATCGCGGTCGACATGTGCACGCTGAGCAGGAAGACACCGGCGGCGGTGAGCGCGAACCAGACCGCGGAGATGCGCGGGGCGCCGAAGCGGTCGGCGGCGCGGCCGGCGACCAGCATGCCCACGATGCCGCCGAGGTTGAAGACGACGACGAAGGTCAGGGCGTTGGCGAGCGCGTAGCCCTCGGCGCGCATCAGGGTCGGCAGCCAGGTGGCGACGCCGTAGACCAGCAGGAGGCCGCCGAAGGAGGCCAGCCAGTACAGCAGGGTCTGGATCCACTCGCCGCCACGGAAGAGACCGGCGAGGGCGTCGAGGCGGTCGGCGGCGGACTTGCGGCCCAACGCGGCGGCGGGCGGTTCGACGTCGTAGCGGGCGGCGAGCGCGGTCGCCTCCTCGGTACGGCCCTTGGCGACGAGGAAGCTCAGCGACTCGGGCAGGAACCTGGCCAGCACCGGGGCGAACAGCAGCGGGGTCACACAGACCCAGAAGGCCGCGCGCCAGCCGACCGGGTCGATCAGCCACTTGGCGACATAGGCGGAGAGGATGCCGCCGGCGTGGTGGGCGGTCATCAGCAGGCCGATGGTGACGGCGGTGCGGCCGCGCGGGGCGTAGTCGGAGACCATGCTGATCGCGGTGGGCAGCAGGCCGCCGAGGCCGACGCCCGCGAGGGTCCGGCCGAGGCCGAAGACCTCGACGCCGCCGGCGAGCGCGCACACCCCGGACGCCAGCGAGAACAGGACGACGCAGCCGACCATCAGCTTCTTGCGGCCGATCCGGTCGGCGACCGTCCCCGCCGTGAGGGCCCCGACGAGCATCCCGAAGGTGGCGTAGCTGCCCAGGTCACCGGCGGTGTCCGGGGTGAGGCCGAAGGTCTTCGTCTCCAGCAGGTGCGGCAGCACGGAGCCGTAGATGAACATGTCGAGGCCGTCGAACAGGACGGCCAGCCAGCACAGGCCGACGACCAGGAGGGCCAGTCTGCTGCCGCGCGCGGCCGGGTGGGTGGAGGAGGACATCGTTGTTTCCCTCTCGAGCGGGGTGGGTCCTCAGAAGCTAAAGACCCACCCCGAAAAGTGTCAACGCTTTTGTCAACAATCTCATCGACAATCAGCGGTGCAGTGGGCGCCGATGGTCAGACGACGGGCGGTGTCCCGTGCGTATGGAAGGACTCGATGGTCTTCAGACCCCAGGCCTGGCCCTTCCTGCGCTCCTCCTCGGTCCAGGTGATCAGCGGCCAGTCGGGGGCCAGCACCAGCCGGGTGAGCGGGTTGCACAGCTCGATGCGGTTGCCGCCGGGCTCGTAGACGTAGAGGAAGAACGTCTGCTGGATCGCGTGCTTGTGCGGTCCCGTCTCGATGAACACACCCGTGTCGATCGCCAGGTCGGCGGCGCGCAGGATGTCCTCACGGGTGTCCGTCGCGAACGCGATGTGGTGCAGCCGGCCGACGCTGCCGGTCCAGTCCGAGGTGTAGACGACGTCGTACGACTTGTTCGTGTACGTCAGCCAGCGCGCCGCGACCGTGCCGCTGTCGAGCCTGATCTGCTCGGTGGGCCGGGCGCCGAGGACGCGCTCCTGGAACTCGGCGTTGGCGAGGACGTCGGCGGCGAGGAAGTTGATGTGGTCGAGGCGCCGTACGCCCACGCCCCGGTTGGGTTTGGCCTGGGGCTGGTTCTTCAGCGCGGGCCTGAGCCCCTCGGGCGCCCGGTAGTGCTCGCTCTCCCAGTACAGGGCGTGCTCGTGGCCGTCGGGATCGGTGGTGACGTAGAGCTTGCCGAGGCCGGGTTCGTCCTCGGTCCAGGTGCCGGTGCCGCCCGCCGCCTCGACCGCCGCGACCCGGCGGTGGAGGGCCTCCTCGCTGGAGGTGCGCAGGGCGAGCCGGCCGAGGCCGGGCCGCTCGCGGGCGGTGAGGACCAGACTGTGGTGCTCGTAGTCGTCGAAGGTCCGCAGGTAGACCGTGTCGCCGTCCTCGCCGTCGACCGTGAGGCCCAGATAGTCGGTGAAGAAGGCGACGCTGGCGTCCAGGTCCGGGGTGAAGAGCTGGGCGTGGCCGATGTGGGCGATGTCGCCGAGCGGCGGAGTCATCGTTGACCTCCAGTGGGGAAGACCGTGCCGTCGAAGATCTTGCGGGCCGTGCGGACCACGGCGGTGCGACGGACGGTGGGCAGACCCTCGGGGGTGGTGCCGAGGGTAATGTCGATGTCGAGGAATCCCGTGGGATGTTCTATGCGAAGTCGGTCACTGTCGGCGGGCGGTACGGCCGCCTTGTCCGCCACCCCGCCCTCGATCCGCAGCCCGGCCGCGACGCCCGCCGCGCCGAGCACGCCGATCGAGGTGTGACAGCGCACGGGGATGAAGGTGCGGGTGGCGACCGCGCCCCCGGCACGAGGCGGGGCGAGCAGGGTGAGCTTGGGGACGGTGGTGTCGGAGACGTCACCGAGGCCCATCAGCCGGCCGGCCGCCAGCCGGATCGCGCGCAGCCGGTCGGCGAGGGCGAGGTCCTCCTCCAGGTCCCGGGGCGGCTCGTAGCCGGTGACGCCGAGATCCGCCGCGAGCATCAGCACGGTCGGCATGCCGTTGTCCACGCAGGTCACGGCGGTGCCGTCGATCATGTCCCGGACCCTGCCGGTGGGCAGCAGCGGACGCTTCCCCGCCGGGAACTCGATCACCACCGGCGCGGCCGTCCCCGGCACGCCGGAGATCTCGGCCTCGCCGGTGTAGCGCACCCGGCCGCCGGGGGTCGGGAAGGTCGCCGTCGCGAGGTCGCCGCTGTTGACCATGCGGATCCGTACGGCGGTCTCCCGGCCGCCCGCCGCGACGAGTCCGCGCTCCACGGCGAACGGGCCGACGCCCGCCAGGATGTTGCCGCAGTTCTGACGGTCGCTCACCTCGGCCCGGTCCACGGCGACCTGGAGGAAGAGATAGTCGACGTCGGCGCGCGGGTCGGCGGACCGGGACACCACCGCGACCTTGCTGGTGAGCGGATGCCCGCCGCCCAGACCGTCGATCTGGCGCTCGTCCGGGCTGCCCATCACCCGCAGCAACAGCGCGTCGCGCAGGGCCGGTTCGGCGGGGAGGTCGCCGGCGAGGAAGTAGGCGCCCTTGGAGGTGCCGCCCCGCATCAGCAGACAGGGCACCTCCTCGGGCAGGGAGGTCACCGCGACTCCCCCGCGTACTCCTCGTACGTCCGGTACTCGACGCCGAGTTGCCGCAGGGTCTCCCGCAACCCGTAGCGGTCCAGACCGAGTTCGCCGTCGAGGAAGGCGGCGCGGGCGCGGGCCTCCTTGGCCTCGCGGGCCTCGGACGCCTCCGCCGCGGCCCGGGCGCGCTCGCGCGGGACGACCACCACCCCGTCGTCGTCGGCGAGGATCACATCGCCGGGGCGGATCAGCTGGCCGTCGATGGCGACGGGCACGTTCACCGAGCCGCCGGTGGCCTTCACGGTGCCCTGCGCGGACACCGCCCGCGACCAGACCGGGAAGTCCATCTCGCGCAGCTCCTGGGTGTCCCGGACGCCCGCGTTGATGACCAGGCCGCGCACCCCTCGCCGCTGGAGCGCGGTCGCGAACAGCTCGCCGAACATGCCGTCGGTGGACGGGGAGGTGGTGGTGACGACCAGGACGTCACCCTCGCCGCACTGTTCGACGGCCGCGTGGATCATGAGATTGTCCCCGGGCCAGCTCAGGACGGTGACGGCGGTGCCGGCCATCCGTACGCCCTGCTGGATCGGGCGGACGCCCGGCCCGAGCAGCCCGGCCCGTCCCATCGCCTCGCTCACGGTGGCCACCCCGAAGGCGGCCAGCGCGTCGACGTCCTTCTGCTCCGCCTTCGGCGGCCCGGTGACGATCACGCCGCTCACGCCAGCTCCTTCGCGATCTGCGGGTAGGGGCGCATGAACGCCTCGGCCATCGTCCGGTGGGCCAGGCCCAGGTTGGGGCCGGCGTTGCGCTTGAGCTGCACGCCCCGGCGGACGGCGAGGTCGGTGTAGTAGTCCCACAGGTGCTGCTGGGCGCCCAGGCACTCCATCGCCTTGCGCTTGGTCTCCCAGACCTCGGTGATGTCGAGCAGCACCTCGGGGCGGAAGCCGCTCATCTCGGGCTGGTGCGGCTCGAAGTAGAAGACCGGCGGGGCGCCGATGATCTCGCCCTCACCCGGGTAGCCGATGGCCTGCGCGAGGACCCGGGCCTCCAGGGCCATCCGGTGGGCGGCCGGGTGGTCGCCGTTGTACGGGTCCTCGGCGGGGTGGGTGAGGACGACGTCGGGCTGGGTCTCGCGGTAGACGGCGACGAGCCGGTCGGTCAGCTCGGCGGACGCGACGAGCGGATAGTCGCCGGCGTCGAAGAAGCGGATCTCGGCCCCCAGGGTCGCGGCGGCCCGCTCGGCCTCGTCCCGGCGGATCGCCTTGATCTCGTCGAGCGTCCTGCCCTCGCGCCACGCCTTGGCGGACTCCCCGCGCTCACCGAAGGTCAGACAGGCGACGGTGACCTTCTCCCCGCGCGCGGCGGCCAGGGCGATGGCGCCGCCCGCACGCCAGACGAAGTCCCCGGCGTGGGCGGTGACGACGAGGGTGGAGCGGGGTGGGCGGGCGGGCGCGTTGGCCTGGGTCATGCTGTTCTCTCCTTGATGACAGGTGGGCGCCCGCCTCGCGCGGCCGTGATCAGTCGCGCAACGCCTCGATCACACTGCTGAGGTGGGCGCGGACGGCCGTCTCGGCCGCCTGCGGGTCCCTGGCCCGGATCGCTTCGATCATGGTCAGGTGCTCGGTCAGGGATTGCTGCGGCCGTCCCGGCCTCAGCGCCAGCTGGAAGCGGTGGCGCACCAGCTGGGCGTTGAGCCGCTCCAGCAGTTCCTGCGCGGTCTGCTGGCCGGAGAACTCCCGGATGCGGACGTGCAGTTCGTGGTTGAGGTCGGAGTAGGTGACCGGTTCGCCGTCGGCGACGGCCTTGGCCATCGCCGTCCCCAGCTCGGTGAGCTGGATCAGCTGCTCGTCGCTGGCCGCGACGGCCGCCTTCGCGGCGCACAGCCCTTCGAGGACCATGCGGCACTCGGTGATGGCGACCGCCTCGTCCACGGTCACCACCCGCACCCGCGAGCCGCGGTTGCGGATCCGTTCGACGAGTCCCTGGGACTCCAGATCGATGAGTGCCGCGCGGATGCTGGCCCGGGTCACACCGAACTGCTCGGCGAGCTCGTTCTCCACCAACCGCTGCGCCGGTGCCATGTCGCCGTGCAGGATCGCCTGCCGCAGCTGCGCGAGCGCATGCTGCTTGGCCTGCTCCCCGGTGCTCGGACGGGCTTCGTTCGGCATTGCGCCCTCCCTGAGTGAGTGCCTGTCGAACCTAAATCTAGCCAAACAAGATTGTCAACAATTTTGTCGGTCACTTGTGGGCGGCGGTCACTTGATGACGGCGTTGGCCACGACCACGACCAGCCCGAGCAGCGCGTCCAGCACCCCGACCAGCAGGGCGGCCGCCCAGGAGCGGTGCGCGCGGCGGGCGGTGACCAGGCCGAGGGCGAACAGCAGGGCGATGTTGAGGGCGAACGCCGGGTACTCCACCCCGTTCGCCGGCCACCAGCCCCAGCCCGCGCCCGCCAGCACCACCACGGTCGGCACGACCGCCGCGACCAGGGACCATTCGTCGCGCAGGGCGCGCAGCGCGTCCCAGCGGCGGTGCGGGGTGCGCTCGGCGATGTAGTGGGCGTAGCCGTGCGCGAGGGCGGACGCTCCGGCGGTGACCAGCAGCCACACGGCGTCGGAGCGGCTCCTGGCCGGGGAGGCGTACCCGTACTGGGTGAGCGCGGCCACCATCGAACTCGCGAGGACGGCGCCGTAGACCCCGCCGAAGAGCATCGCCTCGTGGGCGTCGTGCCGGTGGGGCCGGGCCGCGTCCGCCGTGTCGTCCGCCATGCGCTCCACGATCACCCGGCACCGCCCCGCCTGCCAGTCACGACGAACCGTCCCCCCGACCGGGCGGATACCGCACACTGTGTCCACACCGGGCGGGCGCGCCCCGCGGCTAGGGTCGCCGCATGACGCACAGTTTCGCTCTGCACATCCCCGACGCCGCCCTCGAACCCGAGCCGCTCGACCCGGCGCAGATCGTCTCCGGCACGCCCGAGGTGACCGGCAAGGTCGTCTGGGAGTCGGCGGACGGCCGGCGGATCCGGGGCGTCTGGCAGATCACACCGGGCGTGGTCACCGACACCGAGGCCGACGAACTGTTCGTCGTGATCAGCGGCTCGGCGACCATCGAGATCGAGGGCGGCCCCACCCTGACCGTCGGCCCGGGCGACCTGGCGGTCCTGCGCGAGGGCGACCGGACGACCTGGACGGTCCACGAGACCCTGCGCAAGGCGTACGCGATCAACCTCTGAGCATCCTCCGCTCCCGGGGCCCGGGTCAGCCGCCCGCCGCCTGGGGCATGTTGTACGGGGTCACCACCTGGATCGCGGACGGCAGCGTCGGTCCGGCGGGCGGCAGGGCCCCGTGGGCGCGCATCACGGTGTGGCAGGCCTCGCGCATGTCCTGGCGCAGATCGTGGTGGAGGACGGCGGACAGCCGGTGGTCGCGCAGCAGCCGGGTGTTGTCGTGGTCGAGGTCGTGCGCGACGAACACCGCGCACGCGCGGCGCGCGTCGGCGAAGGCCTTCAGGGTGGCGAAGTTCCCGCCGCCGATCGAGTACACCGCCCGGATCTCCGGGTCCCGGGCCAGGGCGGCCCGGACGAGGTCGTACTGGGTGGCGTCCAGGCCCTGTCCCTCGGTGATCTCCACCAGGGTCCGGCCCGGGTGCCGGGCCCGCATGACCCCGCGGAAGCCCATCTCGCGCTCCTCCTCGTTGCGGAAGAACCCGCTGGACAGGCTGGTGAGGACATTGCCGGGGCGCTCGCCCAGCCACTGCCCCATGAGGTACGCGGCGGTGGCGCCGGCGGCCCGGTTGTCGATGCCGACATAGGCGAGCCGGGCGCTCGCGGGCAGGTCGGTGACGAGGGTGACGACCGGAATGCCGGCGGCGACCAGCCGGCCCACCGCGGCCGTGATCTCGGGGACGTCCGGCGCCTTGAGGATCACGCCCTGCGAGCCGCGCCGGGCTATCCGGTCGAGGACGGCGATCTGCTCCGCGACCGGTCCGGTCTCCCGGAAGTGGAAGCGGGAGCGCAGCACCGCCGGGTGCAGCGAGGGCAGTTCGGCCTCCAGGGCGGCCCGTACGGCGGTGGTGAAGCGTTCGGGCGCCTGCATCACGATGTCCACCATGAAGGTCCGGCCGACGAGCCGGACCTGGGTGCGCTGCCGCTGCAGTTCGGCGATGGCCCGCCGCACCTCCTGGGCGGTGGACTCGCGCACCCCTCCCCTGCCGTTGAGGACCCGGTCGACGGTGGCCTCGCTCAGGCCCGCCTGACGTGCGATCTCACGGAGGGGGAAGGGGTGACCCACGGAAGGCTCCTCGTAGTCGCCCGGCGGTCCGCTTGAGGGGTTTTTGATGGCCGGCTGCCGGTTGTTCGACGGGTTTGTCATGACAAGAATGGCAGTGCTGAGCCGCCGTTGTCATCGAAGGGACGAGGATGTCCTTCACTCCGTGCAGGGCCGTGCCCGGCCGGGCGGACGGCTGCGCGCCTCTTCGGCGGGGCACCGAGTGGCGCATCGGCTGAAAGGACACGCGGCACATGGGACTTCTCGACGACAAGGTCGTCCTCGTCAACGGCGGCAGCCAGGGGGTGGGCGCGGCCGTCGCGCGCGCGGCGGCCCGCGAGGGCGCCCTGGTCGCCGTCACCGGGCGGCGGCCGGAGCCCGGCGAGGCCCTGGTCGCCGAGCTGACCGGGGCGGGCGGCACGGCGCTCTTCGTCCGGGCCGACCTCGCGGACGCCACGCAGGCGAAGGCGGCGGTGGCCCGGACCGTGGCCGCGTACGGCCGGGTCGACTGCCTGGTCAACTCGGCCGGGCTGACCTCCCGGGGCACGCTCCTCGACACCACGCCCGAGCTGTTCGACCAGCACATCGCGATCAACCTGAAGGCGCCGTTCTTCGCCATGCAGGCGGCGGTCGCGGACATGGTCGCCCGCAAGGCGCCCGGCACGGTCGTCAACATCATCACCTCCTCGGCGCACGGCGGCCAGGCCTTCCTCGCCCCGTACGTCGCCGCCAAGGCGGGCCTGGTCGGCCTGACCCGCAACGCGGCGCACGCCCACCGCTTCGACCGCGTCCGGATCAACGGCCTGAACATCGGCTGGACGGCGACCGAGGGCGAGGACGCGACACAGAAGGCGTTCCACGGCGCCGGGGACGACTGGCGCGAGGAGGCCGCCGCCCGGCTGCCGATGGGCAGGCTCGGCCAGCCGGACGAGATCGCCGACTTCGTGGTGTTCCTGCTGTCCGAGCGGTCCGGCGTGGTCACCGGTTCGGTGATCGACTGGGACCAGAACGTGCTCGGCGGCCTCGACTAGACCTCACCCCTCCCCCGCAAGAATCTCAAGGAGCTGCACCACCATGCGCATCGGAATCCTCGGCCTCGGCCGCATCGGCGCCTTCCACGCCGAGACCCTCTCCGGACTCGACGCCGTCGAGTCGCTCGTCGTGACCGACCCGTTCGCGGAGGCCGCCAAGGCCGCCGCGGAGCGGTTCGGCGCCGAGGTCGTGGACTCACCCGAGGCCCTGCTGGCCGCCGGCGTGGACGGCATCGTCGTCGCCGCCGCGACCGACGCCCACCCCGCGCTGATCCTCGCCGGGGTCGAGGCGGGCATCCCCGTCTTCTGCGAGAAGCCCGTCGCGAAGACCATGAGCGAGGGCGTCGAGGTCCTCAAGGCCGTCCAGGGCAAGGACGTGCCGATCCAGATCGGCTACAACCGCCGCTTCGACGCCGGGTTCGTCGCCGCGCGGGCCGCCGTGCACTCGGGTGAGCTGGGCAAGCTGCACACCGTCCGCTCCACCACCCTGGACCCGGCACCGCCGCCGGCCGCGTACGTCGCCGCCTCCGGGGGCATCTTCCGTGACTGTTCGGTCCACGACTTCGACATCATCCGCTGGGTGACGGGCCGTGAGGTGACCGAGGTGTACGCGGTGGGCGGCAACCGGGGCGCCGACTACATCAAGGAGGCGGGCGACGCCGACACCACCGGCGCCCTGCTCACCCTCGACGACGGCACGATCGCCGTGATCTCCAACTCCCGTCACAACGCCCGGGGTTACGACGTCCGCATGGAGATCCACGGCTTCACGGACTCCATCGCCGTGGGCCTGGAGGACAAGCTGCCGCTGCGCTCGGTGGAGCCCGGGGTCACCTTCCCGGCCGGCACCCCGCACGACTTCTTCATGGACCGCTTCACGGCCGCCTACCGCGCCGAGCTGACCGCGTTCACCGAGGTCGTGGCGGGCACCCGGCCCTCGCCCTGCACGATCGAGGACGCCCTTGAGGCGGGCTGGATCGCCGAGGCCTGCACGCTCTCGCTGCACGAGCACCGCCCCGTGACGATCGCGGAGGTCCGGGCCTCCTGACCCGGCTCACCCTGTGAGGGCGGCCCCGACCGGGGCCGCCCTCACAGGCAGTAGCGGACCAGCCAGTCGTCCGGGTCGTAGGCGTCGCGCGCCGGGTCCCGCGGGGCGGCCGGGCGCTCCTCCACCGTGTCCTCGGGGCGCACCCGCTCGGGCAGCGCGCCGAACCGGACCCTGCGCCGGTCCTCCTCGGTGCCTTCCTGCCGTTCCTCCTGCATCTCACCCTCCCCGTCCCGGGCTCCGCACACCTTCCGTCCTCTCCAACGTCCGTGCCGCGCCGCCGTTCCGGGAACGACGATGCCCCGGTGAGAACTCACCGGGGCATCCGTCGCCACCCTCGTCGCCTCCGCCGGGCCGGACCCCTCAGGCCCCGCAGGAGCGCAGGAACCGCCGGGTGCGCACCGCGATCGGCAGGGGCTGGTCCGGCTCGCACGGGCCCATGTCCTGCTCGACGATCGCGAACAGGTCGACACCGAGCTTCTGGGCCGCGACCGGCACCGGCTCCAGCTCGGGTACCCCGCCGGGCGGTTCACACATCGCCCCGCGCCGCACCGCCGGCCCGAACGGCACCTCGCCCCGATCCACGCTCGACGTATGGGCCCACCGCTCGGCCGTCAGCTGGACTCCCACACGGACGGCCCGCGGTGCAGCCTGGTGAGGACCGTGCCGGCCGAGACCTTCGGGTTCCGCCGGGCCACCTCGTCGGTGAGCCGGGCCGGATCCGTGGGGAGATCTCAGGACTTCCCCTCGCCGCCGCCCGCCACCGGGGCGGTGAGGTCCGCCTCTTCGGGCAGCTCCTCCACGTCGACGCCGCGGACCTGGGACAACTCGTGCTTGAGGGCCGCGAGTTCGGCGCCGCCCGCCATGTGGTTGGTCAGCTCCTCGAGGCTGACCTCACTGCGGTCGGCGGAGAGCTCCAGGGTGCCCAGGCGCAGGACGCTGAAGTGGTCGCCGACCATGTAGGCGTGGTGCGGGTTGTGGGTGATGAAGATGACGCCGAGGCCGCGGTCGCGGGCGGCGGCGATGTACTTCAGCACCACACCGGACTGCTTGACGCCGAGGGCGGCGGTGGGCTCGTCCAGGATGAGGACGCGGGCGCCGAAGTAGACGGCGCGGGCGATGGCCACGCACTGGCGCTGGCCGCCGGACAGCGTGCCGATGGGCTGTTCCAGGTCGTCGAGGACGATGCCCATGTTGCGCAGTTCCGCGTCGGCGGTCTTCTTCATCCTCTCGATGTCGAGACGGCGCACGGGCCAGGGGCCCTTGGTCATCTCGGAGCCGAGGAAGAAGTTGCGCCACACCGGCATCAGCGGGACCGTCGCCAGGTCCTGGTAGACGGTGGCGATGCCCTTGTCGAGCGCCTCGCGCGGGCTGGTGAACCGCACCGGTGTGCCGTCGACGAGGAACTCGCCCTCGGTGTGCTGGTGCAGCCCCGAGATGATCTTGATGAGGGTGGACTTGCCGGCGCCGTTGTCGCCGAGGACGCAGGTCACCTTGCCGGGGTACACCTTCAGGTCCACGCCGTGCAGGGCGCGGATGTTGCCGTAGGCCTTGCCCGCGTTGCGCAGTTCGACGATCGCCCCGTCCGCCTGGTCGGCGGTGTCCGCGATGACCGCCCCGTGGGTGCCGGTTCCGTTGGTGGATGTCATGGGGTCACCTCCGGGTCGCCGTGCGGCTGACCCACAAGTTGATCAGGACGGCGCCGAGCAGCATCACGCCGAGGAACGCCTTGAACCAGTCGGGGTTCCAGCCCGCGTACACGATGCCCTGCTGCACCATGCCGAACATGAAGGCGCCGAAGACCGGGCCGATCGCCGAGCCGGCACCACCGGTCAGCAGACAGCCGCCGATGACGGCCGCGGAGATGTAGATCAGCTCCTGGCCGACGCCCTCGCCGGACTGCACGGTGTTGAAGGTGAAGAGCTGGTGCATGCCGATGAACCAGGCACCGAAGCCGACCAGCATGAACAGCGAGATCTTGGTGAACGTGACGGGCACGCCGACCGCCCGCGCGCTCTCCTTGTTGCCGCCGACCGCGAAGATCCAGTTGCCGTACCGGGTGCGCAGCAGCACCCAGGTGGCGAGCGCGGCGAAGACCAGCCAGTAGAAGATCGTGATCTTCACTTCGACACCGCCGATGTCGAAGGACGAGGCGAAGATCTTCTTCGCCTGGTCGAAGCCGTCCATGTTGCTGATGTCGTCGGT
The DNA here is from genome assembly GCF_040630405.1 of Streptomyces sp. NPDC005811. NCBI lineage: Bacteria > Bacillati > Actinomycetota > Actinomycetes > Kitasatosporales > Streptomycetaceae > Streptomyces > Streptomyces sp. NPDC005811. Next base: position 120,213 of record NZ_JBEXXK010000003.1, on the reverse strand, counting down.
GGCGACGTTGGTGGTGACCAGCTTGGTCACCGCGAGGTTGACGCCCTGGAGGATCAGGAAGGTGCCCAGGGTGATGAGGAAGCTGGGCAGCCCCGTCTTCACCACCATCCAGCCGTTGAGGAAGCCGACGGCGAGGGAGACGGCGAGCGCGGCGACCACACCGACCCACACGTTCACGCTCAGCTGGTAGGCGAGCATGCTCGCGGTGAGCGCCGAGGTGATCACGGCGACACCGGAGGAGAGGTCGAACTCGCCGCCGATCATCAGCAGGGCCACGGGCAGCGCCATGATCCCGATGGTGGACGACTGGTAGAGGATGTTGGCCATCGAGCCGGCCTCGCGCACCGGCGGGGCCGTGATGAGGAAGAACACGTAGACCGCGACGGCGCCGAGGAAGACACCCACCTCGGGGCGGGCCAACAGCCGGAGGGCGAGGGGACGTCGGGCGGTCCGGCCGTCCGTCTCCTTCGGGCCGGGGGCCGGCGGTGTGGTCACCGCCGGCTCGGCGTGGTGGGTCATGCTGATCACCGGGTGCCCTTCGCGGCGAACGCGGCGACCTTGTCGACGTTGGTCTTGTCGACGAAGGCCGGACCGGTCAGCACCGGAGCCTCGCCGCCGCCCATGTAGTTGCCGTTGTTCTTGTAGAGCCACAGCGAGTCGATCGCCAGGTAGCCCTGGAGGTAGGGCTGCTGGTCGACGGCGAACTGGATGGTGCCCTTGCTGATGGCTCCGGTCAGGTCCTTGTTGAGGTCGAAGGTGGCGATCTTCGCCTTGGAGCCGGCGTCGGAGGCGGACTGGACGGCCGTCAGGGCGAAGGGGGCGCCGAGCGTGACGACGTAGTCGATGGACTTGTCCTGGGTGAGCTTGGCGGTGATCGTGGACTTCACGGACGGCATGTCGGTGCCGTTGACGTTCAGCACCTCGGTGGTGCCCGAGAAGGTCTTCTTCACGCCGTCGCACCGCTGGGTCAGGCCGATGTTGCCCTGCTCCTGGATGACACAGACGGCCTTCTTGGCGCCTTCCTCGTTGAGCCGCTTGCCGAGCGCCTCACCGGCGACGGTCTCGTCCTGGCCGAAGAACTCCATCAGACCGAGCTTCTGCCACTCGCTCACACCGGAGTTGAGGCCGACCACGGGGATGTTGGCGGCCTTCGCCTTGGCGACGACGTCCTTGAGGGCGTCGGGCTTGGCGAGGGTGATGGCGATGCCGTCGACCTTCTGGTCGATGGCGTTCTGGACCAGGTTGGACTGGTTGCCCGCGTTCGGGTCGGCGGAGTAGATGAGCTTGACGTTGTCCTTGGCGGCCGCGGCCTCGGCGCCCTTGCGGACGATGTCCCAGAAGGTGTCGCCGGGCGACTGGTGCGTCACCAGCGCCACCGTCATCTGCGGGGTGCTCGCCTTGCCCGCCGAGGCGCCGTCCGCGCTCTCCTCGGCCTTCTTGCCACCGGAGCTGCTGGAGCAGCCCGCCAGGGTCAGGGCCACCGCCGCGGCCATGGCCACGACCGGGGCGATTCTGCGGGAACGGGGCGAAGAGCTGTCCATCTTTCCTGCACCTCACTGTGCGACGGGAGAACGACCGGGAAAGGGAGAAGGGATCTCTGGGATCAAGGCCCGCTACTGCTCAGGGTGGGGCCATAGGGCCGGGTCCGCGACTGTTCGTTTTCTGTTCGATGTATGGACTCGGCCCGTGCACTGCTGGGACGGGATCCAATCCCCTGTCAGGCCCGCTGTCAATACTTTGTTAAGACATCATCTCAGGATCAGGTCCGAATGTAAGAACAAACCATTGACAGCGGAGGTCACCGGGACCTACACCTGGGAGACGCCAGGCCCCGACCACCCCGAGGAGTGTCCCGTATGGCCGATCAGGCCTCGCCCCCGGGCCCGCTCCCGAGCGGGCGCACCGGAGCCGATCCCCACCCCGCGCACCCGGGCCCGGTCGTCGCACACAGGAGGTGCCGTTGATGGCGAAGACCGGTGAACGTACCCGCGCGACGGCGGGCTCGGCCCTGGAGGGGCTGCCCTTCGCGCTCGACCGGTCCAGCCCGGTGCCGCTCTACTACCAGCTCGCCCAGCAGCTGGAGTCGGCGATCGAGCACGGCGCGCTCGCCCCGGGCAACCTCCTGGGCAACGAGATCGACCTGTCGACCCGGCTCGGCCTGTCCCGCCCCACGGTCCGCCAGGCGATCCAGTCCCTGGTCGACAAGGGGCTGCTGGTGCGCCGCCGGGGCGTCGGCACCCAGGTCGTGCACAGCCAGGTCAAGCGGCCGCTGGAGCTCAGCAGCCTCTACGACGACCTGGAGGCGGCCGGACAGGGACCCACCACGCACGTCCTGCGCAACGAACGGGTCCCCGCCGGCCCCGATGTGGCGGCCGCCCTCGGGATCGCGGAGGGTGCCGAGGTCACCCGGCTGGAGCGGCTGCGCTCGGCGCACGGCGAACCGGTGGCCCATCTGTGCAACTACCTGCCCCCGGCCCTGTTCGACCTGGACACGGAGCGGCTGGAGGCGACCGGCCTGTACCACCTGATGCGCTCGACGGGCATCACCCTGCACAGCGCCCGGCAGACCGTCGGCGCCCGCGCGGCCACCGCCGAGGAGGCCCGGCTGCTCGGCGAGGAGGCGGGCGCGGCCCTGCTGACCATGCAGCGCACGGCGTACGACGACACCGGCCGGCCGGTCGAGTACGGGACGCACATCTATCGCGCGTCCCGGTACGCGTTCGACTTCCAGCTGCTGGTCAGGGGCTGAGGAGCCGGCTCCCGGCTACTTCGGGGCCATCCGCAGGGCGCCGTCCATGCGGATGGTCTCACCGTTGAGGTAGTCGTGGTCGATGATCGACAGGGCCAGCTGCGCGTACTCCTCGGGCCGCGCCAGCCGCTGCGGGAAGGGCACCCCGGCCGCGAGGCCCGCCCGGTACTCCTCCGAGACGGTGGCCAGCATCGGCGTCTCCACGATGCCCGGGGCGATGGTGCACACCCGGATGCCGTACTGCGCCAGGTCACGCGCGGCGGGCAGGGTCAGTCCGACGACGCCCCCCTTCGACGAGGAGTAGGCGGCCTGGCCGATCTGGCCGTCGTACGCGGCGATCGACGCGGTGTTGACGATGACGCCGCGCTGGCCGTGCTCGTCGGCCTCGGTGGCGGCGATGGCCTCGGAGGCGAGCGCGAGGACGTTGAAGGTGCCGATCAGATTGATCTGGATCACCTTGGCGTACAGGGCGAGGTCGTGGACGCCCTTCCTGCCGAGGATCCGCGCGGACGGGCCGATGCCGGCGCAGTTGACGACCGTGCGCAGCGGGACCCCGGCGTCCGCCGCGGCGGCGACGGCGGCACGGACCTGCTCGGGGTCGGTGACGTCGGCCGGGACGTAGGTGACGCCGTCGACCTCGGGGGCCCGGTCGACGCCGTCCTTGAGGTCGAGGGCGAACACCTGCGCGCCGCGCTCGGCGAGGGCCTTCGCGGTGGCCGCGCCGAGCCCGGAGGCACCGCCGGTGACGAGGGCGGCGGTGTGGGCGAGCTGCATCATCACTCCTTGCCGAGGGCGGTGAGCACACCGCCGTCGTTACGGTCCAGCGCACGGGAGATGATCATGCGCTGGATCTGGTTGGTTCCTTCGAAGATCTGCATGACCTTGGCCTCGCGCATATAGCGCTCGACGGGGAAGTCGCGGGTGTAGCCGTACCCCCCGAGGACCTGCACGGCGTCCGTGGTCACCTTCATGGCGTTGTCCGTGGCCACGAGTTTGGCGATCGACGCCTCGCGTGTGAAGGGCAGACCGAGGTCCTTCAGCCGGGCGGCGGACAGCGTGGTGGCCCGCGCCGACTCGATCGCGGCGCCCATGTCGGCCAGCACGAACGCCAGCCCCTGGTGCTCGATGATCGGCTTGCCGAAGGTCTCCCGCTCCCGGGCGTAGCGCACCGCGTGGTCGAGGGCGCCCTGGGCGAGCCCACAGGCCACGGCGGCGATGCCGAGCCGGCCGTGGTCGAGGGAGGCGAGCGCGATCTTCAGCCCCTGCCCCTCCTCCCCGATGAGCCGGTCGGCCGGCACCCGGACGTCGTCCAGCCGCATGGTGGCGGTGGCCGAGCCGGTCAGCCCCATCTTGCGCTCCGGCGGGTCGGCGCTGAGCCCCGGGGTGTCCGCCGGGACGAGGAAGCAGGAGATGCCGTGGCTGCGGTCCTCGGAGGTGCGGGCCATGACGGTGTAGAAGTCGGCGTGTCCGCCGTGGGTGGTCCAGGCCTTGGCGCCGTTCAGCACATAGGTGTCGCCGTCGCGCACGGCGCGGGTCCGCATGGCCGCCGGGTCGGAGCCCGCGTGCGGCTCGGACAGGCAGTACGCGCCGAGCAGTTCCCCGCCGAGCATGTCCGGCAGCCAGCCGCGCCGCTGCTCCGCGGTGCCGAAGCGGGCGAGCGGGAAGCAGGACAGGGCGTGCACGGAGATGCCCACGGCGACGCTCGACCAGACCGCGGCGACCTCCTCCAGCACCTGGAGGTAGACCTCGTAGGGCTGTCCCGCCCCGCCGTCCTCCTCGGCGAACGGCAGTCCGAGCAGGCCGCTGCGGCCGAGGGTGCGGAACGCGTCCCGGGGGAACGCCCCGTCCGCCTCCGCGTCGGCGACCCGGGGAGCGAGCTCCTTGGCGGCGAGGGTGCGCGTGAGCTGGACGAGCTCCACGGCCTCCTCGGTCGGCAGGGCGCGAGTGGCAGGCATGGTGACCTCCCCGGAGTGGTACCGAGTAGTACGGGAAATGATACTGAAGTGCGTACGAACGTATCATTCACAGTACGGCACCCGGGCATGCCGGGGCACCCCCGAAAGTGGGGGGCCGGATCAGGAGGAGACGGCGTGCACGATCAGCGAGGCGAGCTGCTCGTAGGCCTCCGCGTCGGTCAGCCCGGTGCGCGTCTTGAGCTCGCCCTGCTGGATCTGGCGCATCGTCGCCGCGGCGACCTCGCCGACGAACGCGGTGTGCACGTCCCGGAAGGCGCCGCCGGAGACCCCCTCGGCGATCAGCTGCCGCACCCGCTCCGCGGCCATTCGCGTGTTGGCCTCGTACACCTCGCGGGCGGGCGGGAAGTCCGCCACGTCGTCGAGGAAGGCGCGGGAGAGCGGGCGCAGCTGTTCGGCCACGGTGGTGAGGTACACCCGGACCCGGTCCGAGGGGTCCACGGTCTGCGCCACCCGCTTCTCCACGGCCTCCGTCGCACCGCGGAAGTAGTGCTTGACCGCCTCGACGACCAGGCCCTGCTTGCTGCGGGCGAGCTGGTAGAGCGTGGTCTTCGAGCAGCGCAGCCGCTCGGCGAGGTCGTCCAGGGTGAGGGCGGAGAACCCTTCCGCCGTGAGCAGCGCGACGAGTCGTTCCAGCAGGTCGGCCTGTCGGGCGGTACGGCGGGTGGACGGCATGGACCCAGCGTAACCGGCCGGTAGCCCCGCCCGCCGGGCCCTCTCCCCCGCCTCCCTCAGTGCACGGAGTCCAGCCGGTCCCGCTGCTCCTCGGTCAGTTCCAGGTCCATGGCGGCGAGGTTCTCCTCCAGTTGCGCGAGGGAGGACGCGCCGGCCAGGGGCACGATCGGCAGCTCGCCGCCCGACTGCCAGGCCAGGACGACCTGGTTCACGGTGGCCCCGGTCTCGCGCGCGACCTCGCGCAGCGCGGCGAGCCGGGCCGGGGTGCCCGGATGGTCGTAGTCCGCGGGCAGCGGCCGGTCGGGGCGGGTGTAGGCCCCCTTGAGCAGCGGGGAGTACGCGACCAGGGTCAGCGCGGGCTCGGCCCGCAGATAGCCGAGGAGTTCGGCGCCCGCGTGCCCGAGGCTCCCGTCCGGGAAGAGGTCGTCGGGGATGTCGGTGCGCGGGCGCAGATGGCTGTGCTGGTACTGGAGCACCTCGTAGCCGGGCAGGCCGGCCGCGGCGGCGAGGGCACGGGCCCGCTCCACGCGCCACATCGCCTGGTTGCTCGCTCCGAGCAGGCCGACCGTGCCCTCGGCGACGAGTTCCGCGAACGCCTCGACGGTCTCGCGCTGCGGCACGGTGTGGTCGTCGATGTGGGCGTAGAGGAGGTCCAGTTTCGCCACCCCGAGGCGTTCCCGGCTGCGTTCGGCGGACTCGCGGATCACCTTCGCCGAGAGCCCCTCGGGGTTGTCGGTGAAGCCGGTGCCGGGGGCGAGCGGGCGGGCGCCGAGCTTGGTGGCGAAGACGATCTCGTCGCCGACGCCCCGGCTGCGCCGCCACCGGCCGAGCAACTCCTCGCTCTGGCCGCCCTGGCCGCCGTCCACCCAGAACGCGTAGTTGTCGGAGGTGTCGACGAAGTTGCCTCCGGCCTCGACGTAACGGTCGAGGATCGCGAACGACGTCTCCTCGTCGGTCACCGACCCGAACAGCATCGCGCCGAGCGCGAGCACGCTCACCTCACGCCGGGTGGCGGGGTCCGTGCCGAGGGTGCGGTACTTCATGCCGTCTCCTCTCGCATCGTTCTCTCGCATCGTTCGTCCGGACCGTGGGCGGCCCGGCTCGAAGAGGAGTCTTCAGCTTGAAGTGCGCTTCAAGGCAAGGGATATGACACATCGCATCGCGCGTCACCGGTTTGACAGGTGACGCAGCCCATGGGACGGTCGCCACGACACCGCGACGGAGGGAGCATCCGGATGATCAGCAGGCGGGGTTTGGGCGGTTGGGCGGGAGCGGGGGCGGTCGGCGCCGCCCTCACGGGCCCGGGCGCACCGGCGGCGACGGCCGCCGACACCGGGACCGGCACCCGCGTGCGCCCCTCGGGGGACGCGCCGTTCTTCGGACCGCTGCGACAGGTCCGGGCCGGCGTCCTGGACATCGGGTACGTCGAGAGGGGCCCCGCCCACGGCCCGGCCGTCGTCCTGCTGCACGGCTGGCCGTACGACATCCACAGCTACGCCGAGGTCGCGCCCCTGCTGGCGGCGCGGGGCCACCGGGTCGTCGTGCCGTATCTGCGCGGCCACGGCACGACGCGGTTCCGCTCGGCGCGCACCGCGCGCAACGCCCAGCAGTCGGCGGTCGCCCTGGACGTGCTCGCGCTGATGGACGCGCTGGGGATCGAACGGGCGGTCCTCGCCGGGTTCGACTGGGGCTCGCGGACGGCCGACGTCGTCGCCGCGCTGTGGCCCGGGCGCTGCACGGCGCTGGTCTCGGTCACCGGCTATCTGATCACCGACCGCGAGGCGAACCGCGCACCGCTGCCGCCGTCGGCCGAGTGGGCCTGGTGGTACCAGTACTACTTCGCCACGGAGCGGGGCCGCCTCGGCCTGGAGAACCCGGCCTACCGCACGGACCTGGCCCGCCAGGTGTGGCGGTTCAACTCACCGACCTGGGACTTCGACGAGGCCGCGTTCGCCCGCACCGCGACGGCCTTCGACAACCCGGACCACGTCGACATCGTGATCCACAACTACCGCTGGCGGCTGGGCCTGGCGGAGGGCGAGGCACGGTACGACGACCTCGAACGGCGGCTCGCCCGGCGGCCCGTGATCGGTGTCCCGACCGTCACCCTCGACGGGGAACGCGACCCGTTCACCCCGGCGGGGGACGGCGCGATGTACCGGGACAGGTTCTCGGGCCCCTACGCGCACCGGACCCTGGCGGGCGTCGGCCACAACGTCCCCCAGGAGGCGCCGGAGGCCTTCACGGACGCCGTGCTCGAGGCGCGGGCCCTGGCCGGCTGACGGGACGGGCCGCCGTCACCGCTCGGCGGGGGCGGCGGACCGCCTCCTGCGGGCGCGGTACGCGGCGGCCTTGAGCCGGTTGCCGCAGGACTCCATGCCGCACCACTGCCGGCGCACCCCGCGCGACCGGTCGAGGTAGACGCGGGTGCACTCGGGGTTGCCGCACTCCTTCAGCAGCGGCGCGTCCGGACCGCTGAGCAGCGCGACGGCATGGCGCGCCACCGTCGACAGCGCCTCCTGCGGGGTCGCGTCCGTCCACCGGCCCGCCGGGGTGAGCTGCGGGACGGCGGCGGGCCTGCGGGCCGCGCTGTTCACGACGGCGAGGGCCCTGCGATCGTAGGCATCACCGGTCAGACGGGTGACAACCAGCTCGTAGATCGCCTCCCGCAGCAGCTTCGCGTGGTCGACGTCGGCCGCCCCGCTGGGCGTGACGGCGTCCACCACCCCGGACTCCAGGAACCAGGCGTCCAGGCGCTCCGGCGACACGAACATCTCGAACCGCTCCGACCTCCTGGCCCGCAGGGTCGCGGCGAGATCCAGGGCGGGATCTCCGCAGAGAAAGACATGGTCGAGGTTCACGTCACCATGGTGACAGGTGACGCGGAAAAGGCCGTACCGGAGCCTCCGATACGGCCTCTGACCTGCTGTTCCAGCAAGTCGGGACGACAGGATTTGAACCTGCGACCCCTTGACCCCCAGTCAAGTGCGCTACCAAGCTGCGCCACGTCCCGGTGCGCCACCCTCGCGGAGTTCCGCGTGATCGCGCGAACAGCACTTTACCCCACGACGGGCGCCGCACCGAAAGGGACCCGGGCGCGGGACAATCGGGCGTATGGACCGTACGGACCGCAGGGAGCGCGTGGACGGCATGGGGAGCACTCGGGGCGGCGCGAGGGGCGGGCCGGCCGGCGGGGCCCGGGACCGGGACGGCGAGGGGCGGGCGCGCAGTGCGCGGCCCCGGGACGGACTGGGGCGGCCGCTGCCGTACGGGGCGCAGGGGGTGGCCCGGCAGCCCGAGGGGATCGTGCGCGGTCCGGAGGAGACTGTCGCGGAGGCGCAGGCCCTGCTGGACGCGGGCCGGCCCTTCCATGCGCACGAGGTCTTCGAGGACGCCTGGAAGACCGGCCCGGAGGCGGAGCGCGGCCTGTGGCGGGGGCTCGCCCAGCTCGCCGTCGGACTGACCCACGCGGCCCGGGGCAACCTCACCGGCGGTCCCCGGCTGCTGCGGCGCGGCGCCGGGGCCGTGGAGGAGTGGACGGCGGGCGCGGGAGCGGTACGGGTGCACGGGATGGATCTGCCGGAGGTCGTCCGCTGGGGGCGGGCGCTGGCCGACGAGGTGGAGCGGACCGGGGCCTCGGTGGACGCGGGGCGGTGTGCGCCGCGGTTGCGGTGACTCCCGGTCCGGTCACGGTCCGTGGCGTACGGCAGACTCGGTGGCGTGCGAAAGATTCATGTCATCGGTATCGGCGCGGGCGACCCCGACCAGCTCACCCTCCAGGCCGTGCGGGCCCTGCGGGGCACGGACGTCTTCTTCGTCCTGGACAAGGGCGAGGTGAAGAGCGACCTGACGCGGCTGCGCCGGGACATCCTCGAGACCCATCTGCCCGAGGGCGGGTACCGGGTGGTCGAGGCGCGGGATCCGGAGCGGGACCGCGGGGCCGGCGGGGCCTCCTACTCCCCGGCGGTCGGCGACTGGCGCAGCGCCCGCGCGGACATCTACGAGCGGCTGATCGCGCAGGAGCTGGGCGAGGACCAGAGCGGCGCGTTCCTGGTGTGGGGCGACCCCGCGCTCTACGACAGCACCCTGGGCGTCCTGGAGGAGGTGCTGGCGCGCGGCACGGTGGCCTTCGAGCATGACGTCGTGCCCGGTATCAGCAGTGTCTCGGCGCTGGTCGCCCGGCACCGCACCGGTCTGAACCGGGTGGCGCGCCCGGTGCAGATCACCACCGGTCGGCGGCTCGCCGAGGGGTTCCCGGACGGGGTGGACGACGTGGTGGTGATGCTGGACGCCCACCAGACCTTCCGGCGGTACGCCGAGGAGGACATCGACATCTACTGGGGCGCCTACATCGGCACCCCGGACGAGATCCTGGTCTCCGGTCCGCTCGCCGAGGCCGGCCCCCGGATCGAGCGGGTGCGGGCCGAGGCGCGCGAGCGCAAGGGCTGGATCATGGACACCTATCTGCTGCGCCGCAACCCGGGCGAGCGGTAGCCCCGGCCGACGATAGCCCGGGCGGCCCGTCCGGCATGCGGGGGCGGCCCGCCGGTGTGATCGTGACGTCGTGACCGTCGCCGAGGACAGAGCCCCCTCCTCCGCCGCGCAGCCGCCCGTGCTGGACCCGGGCCGCCGGAACATCGTGTTCGTGACGATCGTGCTGGGCATGCTGCTCGCGGCGCTGGACCAGACGATCGTGGGCACCGCGCTGCCGACGATCGTGTCGGACCTCGGCGGGGCCACCCACATGTCCTGGGTGGTCACGGCGTATCTGCTGGCCGAGACCGTGGCGACGGTCCTCGTCGGCAAGTTCGGCGACCTGTTCGGCCGCAAGGTGGTCTTCCAGGTCTCGGCGATCGTCTTCATCACCGGCTCGTTCCTGTGCGGCCTGGCCACCGACATGTCGCTGCTGATCGCCTGGCGGGCGGTGCAGGGCGTCGGCGCGGGCGGGCTGATGGTGACGGCGATGGCGCTGATCGCCGATGTGATCCCGCTGCGCGAGCGCGGCAAGTACCAGGGCGCGATCGGCGCCGTGTTCGGGGTGGCGACCGTCGTCGGCCCGCTGCTGGGCGGGCTGTTCACGGACCATCTCTCCTGGCGCTGGGCCTTCTACGTCAACGTGCCGATCGCGGTCCTGGTCGTCGTCGCGGCCGCCCGCACCATCCCCGTGGTGCGCTCGGCGGGCCGGCCCGTGATCGACTACCTGGGCATCGCGCTGATCGCGGCCGGGGCGAGCGCGCTGATCCTGGCGACCAGCTGGGGCGGTACGGAGTACGCCTGGAACTCGGGTGTCGTCATCGGGCTGTTCGCGGGCGGGGCCGTCGCCCTCGCCCTGTTCTGCCTGGTGGAGACCCGGGCGAAGGAACCCATGCTGCCGATGCATCTGTTCCGCAGCCCCGTCTTCACGGTCTGCTCGGTCCTCAGCTTCATCGTGGGCTTCGCGATGCTCGGCGCGCTGACCTATCTGCCGACCTATCTCCAGTACGTCGACGGCGACTCGGCCACCGTCTCCGGGGTGCGCACGCTGCCCATGGTGGCCGGGCTGCTCATCGCGTCGATCTTCAGCGGCAACGTGGTCGGCAAGACCGGCCGGTACCGGCTCTTCCCGATCGTCGGCTCGCTGGTGATGGGCCTGGGCCTGTTTCTGATGTCCCTGATGGGGCCGGACACGGGCGCCGGGCCGGAGTCGCTCTACATGTTCGTGCTCGGCACCGGCATCGGTCTGTGCATGCAGGTGCTGACGATCGCCGTGCAGAACACCGTGGCCTACGCCGACCTCGGCACCGCCACCTCCGGCGTCACCTTCTTCCGCACCCTGGGCAGTTCGTTCGGCACGGCCGTCTTCGGCACGATCTACACCAACGCCCTCACGCCCAACCTGCGCGAGGGCGTCGCCTCCGCCGCGGCCATCGCGGGCGGCACCCCGGACCCGGCGGCCGTCGCCCGGGCCGCGACCAGCCCGGAGGGCGTGCACGCGCTGCCCTCCGAGGTCGCCGCGCCGATCGTCGAGGCGTACGCCGACACCCTGCAGACGGTGTTCCTGTGGACCGTGCCGGTCGCGGCGGTCGGCTTCGTCGTCGCCCTGTTCCTCCAGCAGGTCCCGCTGCGGGACAGCGCGCGGATGGGCTCCACCGACCTGGGCGAGGGGTTCGGCTCCCCGCACGACGCGAACGCGCAGCGGGTCCTGGAGGCCTCCGTCGCGAAGATCATCGGAGGGGCGGGGCTGGACACCGCGCGCCGGATCTTCGAGGACTCCGACACCCGGCTGGACGTGGCGGGCGCCTGGGCGGTGATGCAGGTGGAACTGCACGACCGGATGGTGGGCCACACCAGCGTGGGGCTGGTCGCCGCCCGCCGCCGGTTGCCGCCCGAGGTGCTGCTGCCGGTGTTCGACCGCATGGTCGACGAGGGGTACGTGACCCGGGACGGCTCGCTGCTCTCGCTGACCGGGGCGGGGGTGCGCGAGGCCGGCGTGATCACCGAGGCCTGGGCCCGGTGGCTGGAGGAAAGGGTGGCCCGGGACATCGGCCACCCCGCGCCGAGCGATCTGCGCGCCGCCGTGGACGCCATCTCCAAGCGGCTGCTGGCCGAGGATCTCGGCGACGAGGCGCCCCGGGGCCGTACGGAACCCGAACCGGCGGCCGTCGCGCCCTGAGGAACCTCCGGCCGGTTCGCGGTCGACGCGTTCATGGTCGACACGTTCCTGGCCGACGCCCCTTGCATGTTCTATGTCATGGAGCATAATTACCGACCAGTAGCAGGAGGCCGTACCGAGCGCGCCTGCGGAGAGGTGCGCCCATGAGCCCGCGCAGGACCGACAGCCGTCACCGGATGATCGCCGGCGCCGCCGACCTGCTGGGCGAGCACGGGGCCGCCGGGGTGAGCATCGACCGGGTGCTCGCGCACAGCGGGGCGCCGCGCGGCTCGGTGTACCACCACTTTCCGGGCGGGCGGGCGCAACTGATCGACGAGGCCGTGGTGTTCGCCGGGGACTTCATCGCCGGGCTGATCGAGAGCGCCGTGGACGACCCCGATCCGCTGCGGGCCGTGGACGCGTTCTTCACGCTGTGGCGGGAGCGGCTGCTGCGCAGCGACTTCCGTGTCGGCTGTCCCGTCGTGGCGGTGGCCGTGGAGAACGACGACACCGCCCCGGAGCCGGCCCGTTCCGCGGCGGCGGCCTTCGCCCGCTGGCAGCGGGCGCTGACCACGCTGCTGGTGCGGCACGGGCTGCCCGAGGAACGCGGCGGACGGCTGGCCGCGTTCGTCGTCGCCGCCGTGGAGGGGGCGGTGGTGATGTGCCGGGCCGAGCGGAGCACCGGCCCGCTCGACGCGGCCGCCGCCGAGATCCACGACCTCCTGGACCACGCCCTGCGGACGGCCCGCCCGCGGTCCTGAAACACGTCCGCCGATCCGTCCCCGTCCTGCATCCTGCATCCTGAAGGAGTCGCCATGCCCACGCTCGACCGGCAGGAGAACGTCTTCGTCCTCGACCTCGGGGACGGGGAGAACCGCTTCCACCCCGACTGGCTCGCCGCCGTCGACGCCGCCCTGGACGAGGTGGAGAAGGCGGACGGCCCGCGGGCCCTGGTGACCGCGGCGACGGGCCGGTTCTGGTCCAACGGCCTCGACCTGGACTGGCTGTTCGCCCACCCCGACCGGCAGCGGGAGTACGTGGTCTCGGTGCACGCGCTGTACGCCCGGCTGCTGACCCTGCCGGTCGTGACCGTGGCCGCGCTCCAGGGGCACACCTTCGCCGCGGGCGCGATGTTCTCGCTGGCCCACGATCTGCGGGTGATGCGCGCCGACCGCGGCTTCTGGTGTCTGCCCGAGGCCGACCTCGGCATCCCGTTCTCGCCCGGCATGTCCGCCCTGGTGCAGGCCCGGCTCACCCCGCGGGCCGCGCACGAGGCCATGGTCACCGCCCGCCGCTACGGCGGCCGGGAGGCGGTGGCGGCCGATATCGTGGACCACGCGGTCGACGAGGACGCCGTACGGGCGACGGCCGTCGAACTCGCCGCGGCCCAGGCCGGGAAGGTGGGCGACACCCTGCGCACCATCCGCTCCCGCATGTACGCGCACGTGCTGGCGCCCCTGCGCGAGCGGGAGAACCCGCTCGGCGACTGAGCACCTCCGGTACGGCGACACCAGCAAGCCCCCGCGAAAGGACCCCGCGTGACCACCACCGACCTCTCCGCCCTGTCCGGCCTCGAACTCCTGCGTCTCGTACGGGACGGAAAGCTCGGCGACCGGCCGTCCATCGGGCGGCTGCTCGGGATGCGCTTCGACGAGGTGGAGCACGGACGGGCCGTGCTCTCGCTCGACACCCGCCCCGACTTCGCCAACCCGCTCGGCACCGTGCACGGCGGCATCGCCGCGACCATGCTGGACTCGGCCCTCGCCTGCGCGGTCCACACCACCCTGCCCGCCGGCACCGGCTACACCACGCTGGAACTCAAGGTGAACTACATACGGCCCGCCCGCACGGACGGCCAGACCCTGACCGCCGAGGGCACGGTCGTCCACGCGGGCCGCCGCACGGCCACCGCCGAGGGCAGGGTCGTCGACGACCAGGGCCGCCTGATCGCCCACGCGACGACCACCTGCATGATCCTCGGCCCGGGCGACTGACCCCGGCTAGCGCAGGAGCAGTTGCAGGCCGCCCACGACGGTCGCCGCGATGACGAGCTGCTCGAACAGGCGCTGGTTGATGCGGTGGACGGCCCATTTGCCGAGCAGGGCGCCGGGGACGACGAACACGGCGAGCGCGGCGTCCAGGAGCAGCGAGGGGCCGTCGATGAGGCCGAGGCCCGCGCTGAACGGCACCTTCGAGAGGTTGACGATGAGGAAGAAGAAGGCGGAGGTGCCGAGGAAGCCGAGTTTGCGGAAGCCCGCCGAGAGCAGGTACATCGACATCACCGGGCCGCCCGCGTTGGCGACCATCGTGGTGAAGCCGCCGAGGACGCCGTAGGAGCGGGCCTTGACGCGGCCCGCGCGGGTGACGACCGCGTCGGGGTCGACGGGCGCCTCGGCCGTGCGGCGGCGCCACACGGTCACGGCCGCCATCAGCAGCAGGATCGCGCCGATCGAGGTGCGCACCGCCCCGTCGTCGGCCCACATCAGGAAGACCGTGCCGAGGACGACCCCGGCCGCGACCGCCGGGAACAGCCGCCACAGGGTGGGCCAGTGGGCGTGCCGCCGGTAGGTGAGGACGGCCAGGACGTCCCCGGCGATCAGCAGCGGCAGCAGGACCCCGGTCGACGCGCGGGCCGGCAGGACCGCCGCGAAGATCGCCAGGCTGACCGTGTTGGCGCCGCTGACCGCCGTCTTGGAGAAGCCGACCAGCAGCGCCGCGAGGGCGAGGGCGGCGAACTCCCAGCCGGTGATGTGCCACAGATTCATCGTGTTCATGCGGAGACCGATGCTATGCGCACGTATTCGGCGGCGTAAGAACCGTCTCGCCAGATGGCCGGATCACCGGGCGCGGCCCTGGGAGGATCCCTCCGAGACGGCACCCGACCCGGCTGGAGGAGCCATGACCGAGCACGTCCTCGCGGGCACCCGCGGAGCGATCACGGCGCATGTGTGGCCGAACCCGGCGGCCCGCTATCTGGCCCTGCTCGTGCACGGCTACGGCGAGCACGCCCGCCGCCACGAGGAACTCGCCGGTGTCCTGACCGCGCACGGCGCCGCCGTGTTCGCACCCGACCACATGGGGCACGGCAGGTCCGACGGCGAACGGGTGCGGATCGAGGACTTCGAGGACGTGGTCACCGACGCGCGGGCCGTCGTGGAGCTCGCCCGGGCCGCCCACCCGGACCTGCCGCTGGTCGTGGTCGGGCACTCCATGGGCGGCCTGATCGCCGCCCGCTACGCCCAGCGGTACCGCAGCGGTCTCGCCGCGCTCGTCCTGTCCGGGCCGGTCATCGGCGCCTGGGAGCTGCCGGGACGGCTGCTGGCGCACGCCGAGATCCCCGACGTCCCCGTCAGCCCCGCCGCCCTCTCCCGTGACCCGGCGGTCGGGACGGCGTACGCGGCGGATCCCCTGGTCTGGCACGGGCCGATGAAACGGCCGACGCTGGAGGCCTTCGTACGGGCCCTGGAGACCGTCGCCGAGGACGGCCCCGTCGGCGCGCTCCCGGTGCTGTGGCTGCACGGCGACGCCGACCGGCTGGTCCCGCTGCCCGGCAGCCGCACCGGTGTCGAGCGGCTCGCCGGGGACGCTCCGACCGAGCGGATCTACCCGGGCGCCCGCCACGAGGTGTTCCACGAGACGAACCGGACGGAGGTCTTCGCCGACCTGACCGGCTTCCTGGACGGGGCGCTCGGCCACGGAGGGCCGCTCCGGCCCGCCTACTGAGGCGAGCCCGACGCCAGCCGGGACAGCGCCGCCGACACCAGCGTCCGTACCCCCGGCACCAGCACCGAAGAATCCGGCGCGAACAACGGGCTGTGGTTTCCGGGCACGTTGGCGAACTTCTCCGTCAACTCCTCGCCCGGCGCCGCCTCCCAGACGGCGGCGGGGGTCGAGGTGACGTACCAGTAGTCGTACGGCACGCCCCGCGGCGCGAGGAGCGAGAAGTCCTCGCTGCCCATCGTGCCGCCGAAGTCGAACACCGTGTGCTCGCCGAAGAGTTGCCGGTGGACGGCGGCGATCTCGCCGTCCAGGACCGGGTCGTTGACCGTGTTCGGATAGCCGGGCAGGACCGTGACCTCGGGCGGCACCGGGCAGCCCGCGGCGGCGCACTCGCCCTCGACGATCCGGCGGATCGCGGTGAGGACGCGCTCGCGCACCCGGTCGTCGCGGGTCCGTACGTTCAGCGAGAGCCGTGCCTCGGCCGGGATGATGTTGGGTTTCGTCCCGGCGTGGAAGGACCCGACCGTCAGCACCGCCGACTCGCCCGCCGCGACCTCCCGGGAGACGACCGTCTGCAGCCGGGTGACGACGTACGCGGCCGTGACCACCGGGTCGACGGTCGATTCGGGCCGTGAGCCGTGTCCGCCCACCCCGTGCACGACGACGTCGAGGTCGTCGGAGGCCGCCAGGGTCAGACCCGGGGTGTGCGGGTAGAAGCCGGCGAGGCCGGGCGCCGCGTGCTGCCCGAACAGCACGTCGGGGCGCGGGAACCGCTCGTGGACGCCGTCCGCGACCATCGCGGCCGCCCCGCCCTCCGCCTCCTCGGCGGGCTGCCCGACCACGACGAGCGTGCCGGACCACAGGTCCCGGGCGGCGGCGAGGGCCTCGGCCGCGGCGGCCAGCCAGGTGATGTGGAGGTCGTGGCCGCAGGCGTGCATCACCCCGTCGACCGTCGAGGCGTACGGCAGCCCGGTCGCCTCCCGCACCGGCAGCGCGTCCATGTCGCCGCGCAGCCACACCACCGGCCCCTCGCCGTGGGCCAGCACCCCGACCACCCCGGTGCGGGCGACGCCCTCGGTCACCGCGTACCCGGCGGCCCGCAGCCGGCCGGCGAGCCGCGCCGCGGTGCGGTGTTCCGCGAAGGCGAGTTCGGGGTGGCGGTGCAGGTCCCGGTAGAAGTCCTCCAGGTCCCCCTGCTTCAGACCCGAGGTGATCTCCCGGGTGAGACGGGCGACGACGGCCGGTTCGGTCATAGCCGGAGGGTACGGGGTGGTCGGCCGAACGGTCGAGGAACCGGCCCTGGGATCCCGGCCGTTCGGCCGAGGCGCGGGGCGGTCCCGGACGGCGAGGCTGGGACCCCTTCCTCCCCCTCCCCTTCCAGGAGTACGCGATGCTGTCCAGCAAGTTCCTCGTGGGCGCGATCGGAGGCGCCGCGGCCGTGGTGGCCGTCGGCGGCCTCGGCACCCATCTGCTCTCCGGCACCGAGTCGACCACCGGGCTCGACCGGTACACCACCGTCCTCGTCGACGGTCACAGGGCGCTGGCCGCGAACATCGTCGCGGGCCGCACCGAGAGCCGGTACCACCCGCTGCCCTGGGTCGGCACGGACGTCACCGTGACCTGCCCGGGCGGTCTGAAGGCGGTGGCCGGCGCCACCCTCACCTGCGTCGGCGAGGAGGACGGCGGCAGGACGGTCGACATCCCGGTGACCGTGGTGAAGGCGTCCGCCCACTCCGTCACCTGGACGTTCACGCGATGAGCACGGTCCTGGCCGCCCACGGCCTCGTGAAGACGTACGGCGAGACCACCGCCCTGGCCGGCGTGGACGTCGAGGTCGGCGAGCGCGACTCCCTCGCGATCATGGGTCCTTCGGGGTCCGGCAAGTCCACCCTCCTGCACACCCTCGCCGGGATCGTCCGCCCCGACGGCGGTCAAGTGCTGCTGCGCGGCGCGCGCATCGACAGGCTCGGGGAGAACCGGCTGAGCGCGCTGCGCCGCTCCCGCTTCGGGTTCGTCTTCCAGTTCGGCCAGCTGCTGCCCGAACTGCCGGCGGAGGAGAACGTGGCGCTGCCGCTGATGCTGGAGGGCGTCCCGCGCGGGAAGGCCGTCGAGCGGGCGCGCCGCTGGTTCGCCCCGCTGGGCCTGGACGGACTGGAGAGGCGCCGGCCCGGGCAGCTGTCCGGCGGTCAGGCCCAGCGGGTCGCCATCGCCCGCGCGCTGGCCGTCGAGCCGGACGTGGTGTTCGCGGACGAACCGACCGGTGCCCTGGACCAGCGCACCAGCGCGGAGGTCGTCCGGCTCCTCACCTCGGTCACCCGGGAGCAGGGCGCCGCCCTGGTGATGGTCACGCACGACGCGGACGTCGCCGCCCACTGCGACCGGGTCCTCCAGGTCCGCGACGGCCGGATCAGCGGCCACACCCAGTACACGGTCACCTGACCGCGACGCCCAGGAGAACCGCATGCGCTCCCCCGTCCTGCCCCTGACCTGGCATCTGGCCCGCTCCTCCGGCCGCCGCGGCCTCCAGAGCCTGCTGCTCGCCGCCGCGGTCGCCGCGACCGGCACGTTCGTGATGCTGGTGGTGCTGGCCGCCTGTCTGGGCTCCGGCACCCGCGCCGACCGCACCGCCTGGCGCACCCCCGAGCCCGCCCGGCAGGCCACCGCCGTCCAGGCCGTCACCACGACGTACGTACGGCACGAACCCGTCACCGTGGTGTCCCTGGCCCGGCTCCCCGGCCGGCCCCCGACCGGGGCACCGCCCGGCCTCGCCCGCTTCCCCCGGCCGGGCGAGGTGTACGTCTCCCCCGCCCTGGCCAAGCTGCTGCGGGAGCTGCCCGCGGACCGGCTGGCCGACCGGTTCCCGAGGACCGGGTCCTACGGCACGGTCGGCGCCGCCGGTCTCGCCTCGCCGGACGAACCGGTCGCCGTGGTGGGCCGGGCCCCGGACGCCCCGGAGGTCTCCGCGGCCGCCGCGGGCGACCAGAACTGGTTCGACGAGGGGCAGACGGCCCGGGCGCGCATCGCCGGGTTCACCGGGACGAAGGCGAGCATGTTCACCGCCACCGACCAGGGCATGGCGCTGCTGGGGGTCGTCCTGCTGGCGATGCCCGTGGTGGTGCTGTCGGCGGCGGCCGGACGGCTCGGCGCGGCCCGGCGCGAGCAACGGCTCGCGGCGCTGCGGCTGGCCGGGGCCACCCCGCGCCAGATCATCGCGATGACCGCCGCCGAGGCCGCCGCGGTCGGCGCGGCTGGGGCCCTCGCGGGCGCGCTGGCCTACACGGCGCTGCTGCCCGCGCTGGCCCGGATCCCGTTCGGCGTCGGCTCCTGGTACACCGGCGATCTGTGGGTCGGACCCGGCTGGGTCGCGGCGGCCGTGGCGGCGGTCGCCGTCCTGATCACGGTGAGCGCGGTGTCCATGCTGCGGCAGGTGGCGACCGCTCCCCTGGGCGTCGCCCAGCAGGCGCACCCGCGCCGCACCCGGCTGATCCGGCTCGCCCTGTTCGTGGCGGTCCTGCTCTACATCCTCACCTCCTCCGGCGGCGACGGCGGGGTCACGCCGCGTCAGGCGCTCTCCCTGCTGCTGCTCTTCTACGGCGCGTTCTGGCTGTTCGGGCCGTGGGTGGTGGACCGGCTGGGCCGGCTCGTCGGCCGGTTCGCCCGCCGCCCCGCGACCCTGCTGGCGGGCCGCAGGCTCAGCGACGACCCGCGCGGCGCCTGGCGCACCGTCAGCGGACTGGTGCTGGCCGGGTTCGCGGCCGGGTTCTTCTCGGTCAGCCTGCTGGGCACCGACGGGTCCGCCCACCGGGACACGCTCGCGGTGCTCACCCCCGACGGCGGGCGGGCGGCGGCCGAGGCGCGCACCCTGCTGAAGGAGTCCGGGGTCGCCGCGACGGTCACGGTCGGCCGCGAGGACGACTACGACAGCCTGCTGGCCGGGTCGAAGGGCCTGATCGTGCGCGTCTCCGGCGGCGACCGCGCGCTCGACACGGCCGCCACCGCCCTCACCGGCCTCGGCCCCGCCCGCGCCCCCTACGGCCAGGACTACGCGGGCGCGAGCGACCGGGTGGTCACCGACCGCCTCGCCGACGTCAGCACCGGCACCCTCGCGCTGAGCTTCCTCGTCGCGACCGCCTCCGCGGGCCTGACCGCCGCGGCGAACGTCCTCGACCGGCGCCGGGTGTACGGCCTGCTGCGGCTGGCGGGCACCCCGCTGAAGGTGCTGGACCGGGCCCGCACCCGGGAGACGGTGATCCCCCTGGTGGTCCTGGCCGGCGGCACCACGGCCATGGGGGTGTACGGCTCCTACCGGCTCAACGAGATGGCCGGGGCCACCGTCGACACGGCCGGCGCGACGCGGCTCGCGGTCTGTGTCGTCCTGGGCGCGCTCGCCATGGTCGCCGCGATCACGGCCAGCCGCCCGCTGCTGCGCCGGGTGACGGCGGACCCGGCGCAGCGCGCGGACTGAGTGCCGTCGGTCCGCCGCGGCGCCGTCCTGGCTGTCCGCGCGGTGCGCCGCGCCCGTTCGCCGGCCGGGCCTGCCCGCCCTCCCCCGCCACCGACCTGAGGCATGATGCGACCCATGATCCCCCCGAACCAGGTCGGCGCCGGCGTCACCGCGGCCGCTCCCATCCGGGTCCTGATCGCCGACGACCAGGACATGGTCCGCACCGGCTTCCGCTTCTTCCTGGACGCGCAGCCGGACATCACGGTGGTCGCGGAGGCCGCCGACGGCGAGGAGGCCGTGGCACGCGCCCGTGAGCTGCGGCCGGACGTGTGCCTGCTGGACATCCGGATGCCGAGGCTGGACGGCCTGGAGGCGACCCGGCTGCTCGCCGGGCCCGGGGTGGCGGACCCGCTGCGGGTGGTCGTGGTCACCACCTTCGACCTGGACGAGTACGTGTACGGGGCACTGCGCGGCGGTGCCTGCGGCTTCCTGCTGAAGGACTCCGGGCCGACGCTCCTCGCCGAGGCGGTCCGGGCCGCCGCCGCGGGCGACTCCCTGGTCTCCCCGTCGGTCACGGTCCGGCTGCTCCGGCATCTCACCGCCCCGCAGCCGCCCGCGGCCGCCCCGCGCCCGGCCGCCGCCGAGCCGCTCACCGACCGTGAGCTGGACGTCGTCCGCCTGGTCGCGCTGGGCCGGACCAACGCGGAGATCGCCGCCGGGCTGTACGTCTCCCTGTCGACGGTGAAGACCCATCTCTCCAGCGTCCAGCTGAAACTGGGTGCCCGGAACCGTGTGGAGATCGCGGCCTGGGCCTGGCAGCACGGCCACGCCGGACCGCGCTCCTGAGCCGGGCCGTGCCTCAGAGGTCCAGGAGGCGGGTGAGGGTGCGCAGGACCCCGTTGTCGTTGTTGGAGGGCGCGAGGTGGCGGGCCCGCTCGACGACCCGGGGGTGGGCGTTGGCCATGGCGAAGGACCAGTCGGCGGCGTCCAGCATCTCCAGGTCGTTGAGGTAGTCGCCGAACACCACGGTCTGCGCGGGGGTGATGCCCAGCTCGCGCTGGAGGCGGCGCAGGGCGGCGCCCTTGTTGGCGGTGCGGTTCATGACGTCGACCCAGTGCTCGCCGGAGACGACGACCTGGTGGGTGTCGGCGAAGGGGGCGAGCCCGGGGGCGGTGCTCTCCTCGGCGGCGCCGAAGTCGAAGAGGGCGACCTTGATGACGTCGTCGTCGACGGCGGTGAGGTCCTCGACCTGTTCGCAGCGCACGTAGTACCGGCGCACCTCGGCCAGGAAGGCCTCGTCGGTCCGCTCGACGTACGCGGACCGCTTCCCGCAGACGACCGCGCCCAGGTCGACCCCGTCGGCCGCGAGTCCCCGCGCGGTGTGCACGATCCTCGCGGTCACGGCCGGCTCCAGCGGATCGGAGCTGAGTTCCCGCCCGTCGCGCACCACATAGGTGCCGTTCTCGGCTATGAACACCATCCCGTCGGCGACCTCGGCGAACTCCGCCGCCAGGGTGGCGTACTGGCGTCCGCTCGCCGGGCTGAACAGCACCCCGCGCTCCCGCAGCCGCGCCAGCGTGTCCCACAGCCCCTCGGGGATCCGCTTGTCGTCGTCGAGCAGCGTGCCGTCCATGTCGGTGACGACGAGCCGGATGTCGGGGGGACCGGCCGGGAGCTCGGGGGCGGCCTGCCGGGGGGCGTGCGAGTAGGGCATGTCCTGCTTCCTGTGCTGCGGGCGCGCGTGCTGCGACGGGGGTGACCGGATTGTCACCCTACCGGGGGACCCCGCGAATCCCGGGACAGCGATGATCATGGGGCGGCACAATGGACAGCCGGACGGATGGTCGCACGAAGGAGCGGTGACGTGGGCGGTGCACGGCTGGACACCAGCGTGGCGCACAACGCGCGGGTGTGGAACTACTGGATCGGCGGCAAGGACAACTACGAGATCGACCAGCGGGTCGGCGAGCACGTCGCCGGCATGTTCCCGCTGATCCGGGACATCGCCCGCGCGGACCGCTGGTTCCTGGGCCGGGCGGTGCGGTTCCTCGCCGAGGAGGAAGGAGTGCGGCAGTTCCTGGACATCGGCACCGGGCTGCCGACGGCCGACAACACGCACGAGATAGCGCAGCGGATCGCGCCGGACTCGAAGATCGTGTACGTCGACAACGACCCGATCGTGCTGGCGCACGCCCGCACCCTGCTGACGGGCACCTCCGAGGGCGCCACCGACTACATCGACGCCGATGTCCACGACCCGACCGCGATCCTCGAACGGGCCTCCGGCACCCTCGACTTCGACCGGCCGGTCGCGGTGATGATGCTGGGCATCCTGAACTTCGTGCTGGACTACGAGGCGGCCCAGGACATCGTCCGCAAGGTCATGGCCCAGGTCCCCTCCGGCAGCTACCTGGTGCTCACCCACCCGACGCACGACGCGGAGGTGGGCGGCGAGGGCCAGATCCCGGCGATGAAGTTCTGGAACGAGAACGCCACCCCGCCGATCACCGCCCGCTCCGGCGCGGAGATCACCGCGTTCTTCGAGGGCCTGGAGCTGCTGGAGCCGGGCCTGGTGTCCTGTGCGCGCTGGCGGGCCGACGACGACGCGGCGGCGGTGGTGCCGCAGTACGGCGCGGTGGCCGTGAAACGCTGAACTCCTGCACGCCCTGCACGCCCAGCACTTCCTGCACTCCCTGCACTTCCTGACGGACGAGCCCGCGGAGGACGTATGAGCACCCTTGCCGACCCCGTCCCCGGCGGGCGTCCCGGAGAGGTCGAGCGGGCCTCGGCGCTGAGCGGGGAGCTGTCCGGCGCGGGCGTGCACGGGATCGTCCTGTCGTACGTCGACACCGCGGGCGTCGGCCGGGTGAAGGCGGTCCCGGCGACGGGGCTGGCGTCGGCGGTGGCCTGGGGCGTCGGGATGTCCCCGGTGTTCGACACCTTCCTGGCCGACGACCACATCGTCACCACCGACGTCCTCGGCTCCCCCGACGGCGATCTGCGGCTGTTCCCCGACCTGGACCGGCTGGTGGCGCTGGCCGGGCAGCCGGGGTGGGCCTGGGCGCCGGTCGACCGCCTCACCCAGGACGGCGAGCGGCACCCGGGCTGCTCGCGCACCTTCCTGCGCAGGATCGTCGCGGACGCCGCCCGCGACCACGGCCTGGACTTCCGGGCCGCCGTCGAGATCGAGTGGGCGGTCGGGCTGGACTCCGCGCCCGCCAGGGAGTTCGTCCCGGCGACCACGGGCCCGGCGTACGGCGCGACCCGGATGATCGAGCTGGGCGAGTACACCGCCGATCTGCTGGCGGCGTGCGAGGCGCAGGGCGTGACCGTCGACCAGATCCATCCGGAGTACGCGCCGGGCCAGTTCGAGATCTCGGTGGGGGCGCTGGACCCGGTGGCGGCGGCCGACCGCAGCGTCCTCGTCCGGCAGACGATCCGCGCGGTGGCCCGCCGGCACGGGCTGCGGGTCTCCTTCTCCCCCGCCGTCGCCGCGGAGGGCGTCGGCAACGGCGGGCACGTCCATCTCTCGGCCTGGCGCGACGGCCGCAACCTGCACTCCGGCGGTGAGCGGCGGCACGGTCTGACGGCCGACGCGGAGGCCTTCGCCGCCGGCGTCCTCGCCCGGCTGCCGGCCCTGACGGCGGTGACCGCGCCCAGCCCGGCCAGCTATCTGCGGCTCAGGCCCTCCCAGTGGGCGGGGGTGTTCACCGCCTGGGGCCTGGAGACCCGCGAGTCGGCCCTGCGGCTCGTGCGGGGCACGGCCGGGCGGCGGTCGGAGCAGGCGAACCTGGAGGTCAAACCCGTCGACCTGGCCGCCAACCCGTATCTGCTGCTGGGCTGTCTGATCGCCGCCGGACTGGACGGGCTCACCGCGCGGGCCGCGCTCCCGGAGGAGATCACCGGCGACCCGGTCCGCCTCACCGCCGAGGAGGCCGCGGCGAAGGGCGTACGGCGGCTGCCCACCTCACTCGCGGCGGCGGTCGCGGAGTTCCGCGAGGACGCGGTGCTGCGGGCCGCGCTGGGACCGGTCCTCGCCGACGCGGTGACCGCCGTACGGCAGGGCGAGATCGACGCGACGTACGGGCTGGACGACGCGCAGGTGGCCGCCGCCTACCGGTGGGTGTACTGAGGTGGGTGCCGGACCGGTCCACGAGGAGCTGGCCGCGCTGGAACTGGTGGACCACCACTGCCACGGGGTGACCACCGGCCCCCTGGACCGGCCGGGCTTCGAGTCGCTGCTCACCGAGGGCGAGCCCTGGCCCGGCGTCTCCCCCTTCGACACCCCCGCCGGGGTCGCCGTGCGCCGTCACTGCGCGCCCCTGCTCGACCTCGACCGGCACGCCCCCGCCGACACCTATCTGGCCCGGCGCGCCGCGCTCGGCCCCGAGGAGGTGAACCGCCGCTTCCTGACGGCGGCCCGCACCGGTGTGTTCTGCGTCGACACCGGTTTCGCCCCGCTCCCGCTCACCCCGCCCGCCGCACTGGCCCGGGCGGGCGGCGGCACCGCGCGGGAGGTCGTACGGCTGGAGTCGGTGGCGGAGTCCGTGGCCGCGCGCGGCGTCGACGCGGGCGGGTACGCCGACGCGTTCCGGGCGGCGGCGCTGGACGCGGTGCGCCGGCCGGGCGTGGTCGGGGTGAAGTCGGTGGCCGCCTACCGCACCGGCTTCGACCTGGACCCGGCCCGCCCCTCCGACGCCGACGTCACCCGGGCGGCCCGGCAGTGGCTGGCGCGCGGCGGCCGGCTCGACGACCCGGTCCTGGTACGGCATCTGCTGTGGACCGCCGTCGACCTCGGCCTGCCGCTGCAGCTGCACACGGGCTTCGGCGACCACGACATCCGGCTGCACCGGGCGGATCCCGCACATCTGACGGACTGGCTGCACCTGATCGCGGGAACGATCCCCGTGCTGCTCCTGCACTGCTGGCCCTACCAGCGGCAGGCCGCCTATCTGGCGGCCGTGTTCGAGCAGGTGTACCTCGACGTGGGGCTCACCCTGCACCACGTCGGCCCGGTGCGGGCACGGACGGTGCTGGAGGAAGCGTTGGAGATCACACCGTTCCGCAAACTGCTGTACAGCTCCGACGCCTACGGTGTGTCGGAGTTCTATGCCCTCGGAGCGCTGACGTTCCGCCGCGGCCTCGGAGACCTCCTCCAGGACCGGGTGGACGCCGACGAACTGAGCCTGCCCGACGCGCTGCGCCTGGCGCGCTGGGCCGGAGCGGACAACGCCCGCCGGGTCTACCGGCTTCCCGACGGACACTGAAAGTATGATCAAGCAATGTCAGATTTGACCGAGACCACGCCCGGCTGGCTGAGCGCAGACGAGCTCGAGATGGCCCGCGCCCGCATGCCGATCCTGTACGTCGAGGCCGTGCCCGTGCGCGTCGACGACAGCGGCGAAGTCGTCAGCATCGGCCTGCTGCTGCGCATCGGACCCGACGGAAACGTCAACCGGACCCTGGTCTCCGGCCGGGTCCTGCACCACGAGCGGGTCCGCGACGCCCTGTTGCGGCACCTGGAGAAGGACCTCGGACCGGTGGCGCTGCCCCGGCTGCCGGCCTCCCTCCAGCCGTTCACGGTGGCGGAGTACTTCCCGACGCAGGGCCTCACCCCGTACCACGACCCCCGTCAGCACGCGGTGTCGCTGGCCTACATCGTGCCGGTGACCGGTGACTGCCAGCCCCGCCAGGACGCCTTGGACCTGGTCTGGTTCGACCCGCAGGAGGCGGCCTCCCCGGCGGTGCAGAGCGAGATGCCGGGCGGGCACGGGTTCCTGCTGCGGCAGGCGCTGGCCCACGTCGGTCTCTCGGCGTCCTGAGCGCCGTGGCCCCGCTGCCCGGTCCGCGCCGCCCCTGCACACTCGTGGTGTGCAGGGGCTGCTGCTGCGGCGACGCCCGCAAGCACCCCGGCCACGACCACGCCGGGCAGCTGGAGCGGCTGCGGGCGGCCGCCGCCGGGTCGGACGGGGCCCTGGAGGTCCGTACGACGGACTGCCTCGGCCCCTGCGACCAGGCGAACGTGGTCGTCGTGCAGCCCTCCGCCGCCGGGCGCCGGGCGGGCGGCCGGCCCACCTGGGTCGGGTTCGCCTCGGACGACGACTCCACGGACGAGCTGCTGCGCTGGGCGCGGGACGGCGGCCCCGGCCTCGCCTCCCCTCCGGTCGCCCTGGAGCTCCAGTTCATCCAGCCGCCCCGCGACGCCCGGGTGCGCAGCCGCCGCTGACAACTGCCGTGGCGATTGGCCGAGTTGGGCTCGCGGATCTTGATGTCGTAGGTTGACCCGATGGGGGCTACGACACAAGAACGGGCCGGGACGCGTTCCGGCGGGGCGGCCCGGTCGTCGGCGCTGATGGCGCTGGGCACGGTGGTGTCCCGGGCGACCGGGCTGATCCGGCAGGTGCTCCAGGGCGCCGCGCTCGGCACCGGTCTGCTGGCGACGACGTACAACACGGCCAACACCGTGCCCACCAGCCTGTACACCCTGCTGATCGGCGGCGCGCTCAACTCGGTGCTGGTGCCGCAGCTGGTGCGGGCCCGGTCCGTGCACGCGGACGGCGGCCGCGCCTACGAGCAGCGGCTGGTCACCCTGGTGGTGTCGGTGCTGGCCGTCGGGACCGCGCTGGCGGTGTGGGCGGCGCCGGAGATCGTCAGCGTGTATCTGCGCGACACCCCGGACCAGCACGAGGCGTACGAACTCACCGTCGTCTTCGCCCGGTTCCTGCTCCCGCAGATCTTCTTCTACGGGCTGTTCAACATGTACGGCCAAGTCCTCAACGCCCGTGAGAGGTTCGGCGCGATGATGTGGACGCCGGTCCTCAACAACATCGTGCTGCTGGGGGTGTTCGGCGCCTACCTCGGGCTGATGACCGTGCCCGGCCGGGTGCAGGACATCACCGACACCCAGGTGCGGCTCCTCGGCGTCGGGACGACCGCCGGGATCGTCGTACAGGCGCTGGCGCTGGTGCCGTTCGCGCGGGCGGCCGGGTTCCGGTTCCGGCCGCGCTTCGACTGGCGCGGCTCCGGGCTCGGTTCGGGGGTGCACGCCGCCAAGTGGACGCTGCTGTTCGTCCTGACGAACCTGGTCGCCCTGACCGTCGTCACCAACTACGCCAACGCGGCCGACCAGGCGCTGCCGGACGCCGGCGCGGGCTACACGGCGTACACCTACGCCCAGACCATCTGGATGCTGCCGCAGTCGGTGGTCACGGTGTCGCTGGTGACCGCGCTGCTGCCGCGGATGAGCCGGGCCGTGGCGGAGGGCCGGATCGCGGATCTGCGCGCCGATCTGTCCCGGGGGCTGCGGGTGAGCGGGGTCGTCGTCGTGCCCGCCGCGTTCCTGTTCCTGGCGCTCGGCCCGCGGATCGCGACGCTGCTGTTCGCGCACGGGGCGGCCGACGCGGCCTCCGCGCAGCCGCTCGGGCACATGCTCCAGGCGTTCGGCCTCGGACTGATCCCGTTCTCGGCGCAGTATCTGCTGCTGCGCGGCTTCCACGCCTTCGGGGACACCCGGACGCCGTTCCTCATGGCGGTGTGGATCGCGGCGGTGAACATCGCGCTGGCCACCGCCTGTCATCTGCTGCTGCCGGTCCGCTGGGCGGTGACCGGCATGGCCGGCGCCTACACCGTGTCCTACCTGGCCGGACTCGCCCTCACCGCACGGCTGGTGCGCCGACGGGTCGGCGGCCGGCTCGACGACGGGGCCCTGCGCCGGACGTACACCCGGCTGATGGGCGCCTCGGCCCTGGCGGCGGCCTGCGGCTGGGCGGCGGACCGGGCGTGCGGCCAGTGGCTGGGCGGCGGCACGGTCCCCACCGCGCTGGCGCTCACGGCGGGGACCGTCACCCTCGGCCTGGTCTACGCGGCCCTGGCGCGGCTGCTGCAGGTGGAGGAACTGCGCCGGCTCGGCAGGGTCCGCTGACACCTCACCGGGTGACCTGCTCGGCGAGGGCGGCGCGGGCGCGGGCCACCCGGGAACGGACCGTGCCCACCGGGCAGTCGCTCACCCGGGCCGCCTCCTCGTACGGCAGCCCC
The DNA here is from genome assembly GCF_040630405.1 of Streptomyces sp. NPDC005811. Classification (NCBI taxonomy): domain Bacteria; kingdom Bacillati; phylum Actinomycetota; class Actinomycetes; order Kitasatosporales; family Streptomycetaceae; genus Streptomyces; species Streptomyces sp. NPDC005811. The sequence goes on along the minus strand of NZ_JBEXXK010000003.1, from coordinate 91,987 downwards.
AGCAGCTGCGTCAGCACGAACGCCTCGCGCCGGTCGGCGGGCAGCGCCTCCAGCAGCTCGCGCAGGACGATCCCGTCGTCGAAGCCGGGCAGCCCGCGCGGCTGCGCCAGCTCGACGGCGGGCCGCCAGTCCGGGAGGTCCGCGAGGCGCGGGCGGGTCGCGGCGTAGCGGTAGCTGTCCATCACGGCCCGGCGGGCGATCGACAGCAGCCACACCCGCGCCGAGCACCGCCCCTCGAACCGGTGCAGACTGCCCAGCGCCCGCAGGAAGGTGTCCTGCGCCAGGTCGTCCACCGCCTGCGGGTCGGCGCACAGATGGGCCACGTAGCGCAGCACGTCCCGGTGCAGGGCCCGCACGAGCTGCTCCACGGCTCCGGCGTCCCCGTGCCGGGCGGCCAGGGCGAGGGCCGTGGTGGTCTCGTCGGCGGGGTCGTCCTTGTGGGCGCGGCGGCGGGTGCCGTGCCGGGCGGCCTTGGTGTGGTCGCGGGGGCTCTCGTGCCTGCCGGTCTTCTTGTCGTGCGGGGTCGTCGGAGCAGGGGGCATCGCCGTGGGTCCTTCTCGGGTGGAGGGAAAGTGCCGTACGGTTCCGGCCGTCCTCGGCGGACGGCGGTCCGTACGGGCGGCCCCCGGGAAGTGATCGCGTGGACGAGAAGAGAAGGCCGCGGCATCCGCTCCGAACGACCGCGCACCCCGGCGCGGGAAGGACGGGGCAGGACAGGCCGGTGGGCGGGCCACCTCAGCGGAGCGGTCAGCCACCCGGCCACGGCCCGCAGCAACCGGAACCCGGCCCGCTCCCCGTGGGCCAGCCACAGCCCGCACAGCAGGGCGGCCAGCAGGTGGGCGGCCGGCATGCCGCCGGACGGGGTCCCGTCGGCCGGACCCATGTGATCCATCCCGCTCATGGCGCCGGCGGTGACCGGCGAGGCGAGGGAGAAAGCGAGGTGCAGCAGGGCCTGCGCGACGAGCGCCACGGCCGTCACCAGCGGCACGCCCCGCTCACGTCCGGTCAGGCACCGGCCCGCACCGCCCGTGACGGCGAACCCGACGACCAGCGCCCACCAGGACAGCGGAGAGCCCGACATCATGACGTGGCCCAGGGCGGCGAGCAGCACACAGACGGCCGCGAACACAGCGGCCCGCAGCATGCGCGACCAGCGCCCCGGGATCATGGGGCCTCATCCTGGCAGCACGCTCACGGACACCCACGAGAGCTGGGCGAATCCACAGCTCCCTCGGACCAGCTCACAGGCTGGCGGCCTCTTTGATCTCCACGGTCACTTTGCGGTTCGTGATGAGCACCCGCTTCACTTCGTCGCCGATCTCGAACGTTCCCTCCACGTCCGTCGGCGTGATGACCTGGGGGACGGTCCCACCGGGCGCCTCTTCGATGAGATCCAGATGGATTTCAGTTGGGATGAGCGGCGGCGGCGCGAGTTTCAACTTGAGTTCGTAGCCCGGGGTTCGGCATGAGCAGGTGCCCTTCACCGTGACCCGGCGTCGGCCCTTGCCGTCCCGGTCTGCGGTGGCCGTGAAGTCCTCAGGACCGGCTGTACAGGCGAATCCGTTCGTGGGCTCGTACATCCCTACTCCCATCGACTACTCGCTGCGTGACAGGTTCACACAGCGAAATCAGTGTCAATGTCCGTGATGACCGCCGCAATCGGAGATCGGATCTTCGGGTTGTGCCCGGAAACAGCTGAGGGCCTTGGCTCACGTCATGTGATCCAAGGCCCTGACCTGGACAGAAAGCGTCCTGTATACGTCGGGACGACAGGATTTGAACCTGCGACCCCTTGACCCCCAGTCAAGTGCGCTACCAAGCTGCGCCACGTCCCGTTGCCCGTCTGACCTGGGGTTTCCCCTGGGTGAACGTGCAGGGAAACCATACCGCACTCGGGTCGGTGGTCGCGCACCCGTTTCCGTGCGGGGCCGGTCAGGGGTGGGGCAGGCCCAGTTCCGGGTAGGCGTCGAGGAGGCGGGGCGGGGCGGCCTGGCGCCAGGAGTCGGCGAGGATGTCGCGCAGCTCGTCCTCGTCCTCGACGGCGGCGAGCCGGGCGCGGACCCAGGCGAACTGTGCCTCGTGGGACGCGATCCAGAACTTCTCGGGCTCGGCGAGGACCAGTTCGTCGCGCTCCTCCTTGGGGCAGCGCACGGCGAGCGACGTCTCGTCCTCGGGCAGGGTGGCGAACATCTTCCCCGCGACCCGGAACGTGGGCATGTTCCAGGCGACCTTCTCCGTGGTGTCCGGCAGGGAGAGGGCGATACGGCGTACGTCTTCGGCGTCGGGCATGCTTCGCACCGTAACCGCCGGCACTGACAGTCAGCCGCTGGTGAGGCGTTTGTAGTACAGGGTGGTGGGGCGCAGGACGCCGGCCGGGTCCGCCGCGTAGTCGGGGATCACGCCCGCCCTGGTCCAGCCGGCGGTGCCGTAGAGGCGCTCGGCGGGGCTGTCGGTCTCGGTGTCCAGGTGGAGCAGGGTGACACCGGCGGCGAGGGCGGCCCGCTCGGCGGTGGTGAGGAGCGCGCGGCCCAGGCCCTTGCCGCGGGCGTCGCGGTGGACCATGAGCTTGACGAGTTCGGCGCGGTGGCGGCTGTTGGGTTTGTCGGGGAAGGCGAGGCTGACGGTGCCGACCACGCGGTCCGTGTCGTACGCCGCCCAGACCGCGAGACGTCCGGCGTCGGCGCCCTCGGCCCGCTCGCGCCACCAGGCGAGTGCCTCGGCGGTGTCCAGCGGTGCCAGGAAGCCGATCGACGCGCCGCCGGCCACGGTGTCGACGAGCAGGACGGCCAGCTCCTCGGCCGCGTGGCGGAGATCGGCCCCGGCCAGGCGCCGCACGGTCGCCGTCATGGCAGCACCACCGCCAGCACATAGCGCGCCCCGGTGTCGCCGACGCAGCGGAACCGGGTCGGCCCCCACACCCGCAGGCGCAGGCAGTCGCCCGTGTCGAGGTGGTGCTCGTCGTCCCGGTCGGTCAGGGCCAGCGCTCCTTCCAGGACCCAGATGTGCTGTTCGAGGCCGGGTACGGGCGGGCGGTCGTAGGCGATGTCGGCGCCCGGCGCGAGCCGTCCCTCGACGAGTTCGCCGCGCAGTCCGCGGTGCGGCGGGGACACGGACCTGCGTACGAAGCCGGCGCCGCGGTCCTGCCAGACCTGCTGGTCGGCGGCGCGTACCAGCAGCGCGGACTCCGTCTCGACCTCGCTGAGCAGCTGGGACATCGTCCGCCCGTACACCGCGCACAGGCGGTTGAGCAGCGAGGCCGTCGGGCTGGTCTCGGCCCGTTCGGCGCGGGAGAGGGTGGAGCGGCTGATCCCGCTGCGCTCGGCCAGGTCCCCCAGGGACCAGCCGCGTTCGGCGCGCAGTTCGGCCAGGCGGGCGCCCAGCCGGGCATCGACGGCGTCCAGGGCCGCCGCCTCCTCGGCACGTCTCATATACGGGAAGCTATCCCGGATATGAGACGAGCACGTTACGGGCGGCTCACACCCGTGCCGCGTCCCGCAGCGCGTCCAGCACCGGCAGGATCAGCGGGTGCTCCTCCGCGCCGCGCCGTACGGCGGCGAAGACCCGGCGGGTCGGGGCCGCGCCGTCTATCGGGCGGACGACGACACCGGTGAGGTCCATGCCGCGCAGGGCCGAGCGCGGGACGAGCGCCACGCCCGCGTCGGCCGAGGCGAGGGCGACGACGGCGCGGAAGTCGTCGGAGGAGTGTTCGAGCCGGGGCTGGAACCCGGCGCTCTCGCAGGCCAGGACGACCACGTCATGGCAGGGGTTGCCGGGGTAGGGGCCGATCCAGGGGTCCTTGGCCAGCTCGGCGAGGGGGACCTCCTCGGCGTCGGCGAGGCGGTGGGCGACCGGGACGACCGCGTCGAAGGGCTCGGCGTACAGCGGGATGTGCGCGAGCCGCGGATCGTCGGCGGCCGGGGCGCCCCGGTACTCGACGGCCACCGCGACATCGACCTGCCGGTCCAGGACCATCGGCAGGCTGGCGTCCCCCTCGGCGTCCTGGACGCGGATCCTTATCCCGGGCGCGCTGCGGGCCAGCCGGGCCACCGCGGGCGCCACGACCAGGGCGATCCCCGTCGCGAAGGCGGCGACGGTGACCGTGCCCGCCTCACCCGAGCTGTACGCGGCCAGCTCCGCCTCGGCCCGCTCCAGCTGGGCGAGGACCGCATGGGTGTGGGCCAGCAGGATCTCGCCGGCCGGAGTGAGCCGTACGCCCTTCGCACCGCGCTCCACCAGCCGGTGCCCGGTCTCCTGCTCCAGGGCGGCGAGCTGCTGGGAGACGGCGGAGGGGGTGAGGTACAGCGCGGCGGCAGCCGCCGTCACGGTGCGGTGGTCGGCCACCGCACGGAGGATGTGGAGCCGCCGCGCCTCGATCATGGGATCGATTATCGCAATATGTCGGGGCTCCTCAGCCCTCCAGTTCCGCGCGCGCCGCGACGAAGGCGTCCACCGCGCGGTCGACGTCCTCGGTGGAGTGCGCGGCCGACAGCTGGACCCGGATCCGGGCCTTGTCCTGCGGGACGACCGGGTAGGAGAAGCCGATCACGTACACCCCGCGCTCCAGCAGCAGTTCGGCCATCCGGCCCGCCTTCGCGGCGTCGCCGATCATCACCGGGGCGATGGCGTGGTCGCCGGGGAGGACGTCGAAGCCCTCCTCGGTCATGCGACGGCGGAACAGGGCGGTGTTCTCCCTCAGCCGGACGCGCAGGTCGTCGGCCGATTCCAGCAGGTCGAGGACCTTCAGGGAGGCGGCCGCGATCACCGGGGCGAGGGTGTTGGAGAACAGGTACGGGCGGGAGCGCTGGCGGAGCAGGGCGACGATCTCCGCGCGCGCCGCCACATAGCCGCCGGAGGCGCCGCCGAGGGCCTTGCCCAGGGTGCCGGTGATGATGTCGACGCGGTCCATCACCCCGTGCAGTTCGGGGGTGCCGCGGCCGCCGGGGCCGACGAAGCCGACCGCGTGGGAGTCGTCGACCATGACCATCGCGTCGTAGCGCTCGGCGAGGTCGCAGATCTCGCGCAGCGGCGCCACATAGCCGTCCATGGAGAAGACGCCGTCGGTGACGACGAGCCGGCGGCGCGCGCCGGACGCCTCCTTCAGCTGCCGCTCCAGGTCCTCCAGATCGCGGTTGGCGTACCGGAAGCGGCGGGCCTTGGACAGCCGGATGCCGTCGATGATCGAGGCGTGGTTGAGGGCGTCGGAGATCACCGCGTCCTCTGGGCCGAGCAGCGTCTCGAAGACACCGCCGTTGGCGTCGAAGCAGGAGGAGTACAGGATCGTGTCCTCCTGGCCGAGGAACGCCGACAGCCGGGCCTCCAGCTCCTTGTGCACCTCCTGCGTACCGCAGATGAACCGCACGGACGCCATGCCGTAGCCCCAGCGGTCCAGCGCCGCGTGGGCGGCGGCGACGACCTCGGGGTGGTCGGCGAGACCGAGGTAGTTGTTGGCGCAGAAGTTCAGGACCTCACCGGGACGGCCGCCCGCGGTGACGGCGACGGTCGCCGACTGCGGGGTGCCGATCACCCGCTCGGGCTTGTGCAGTCCGGCGGCGCGGATCTCGTCGAGGGTGGTGCGCAGGTCGTCGCGCACGGAGTCGAACATGGGGGAAGCTCCTTGGGTGCCGTCGCCGAAAGGGGGTTACGCGGTCCAGTCGAGGATGACCTTGCCGCCGCGGCCGCTCGCCGCGTCGGCGAACGCCGCCTCGAAGTCGCGGTACCCGTACCGGCCGGTGATCACGGGGGCGAGGTCGAGGCCGGCCTCCAGCAGGACCGACATCGCGTACCAGGTCTCGAACATCTCCCGGCCGTAGATGCCCTTGATGGTGATCATCGAGGTGACGATCCGGGCCCAGTCGACCGGGAACTCCTCGGCCGGCAGGCCGAGCATGGCGATCCGGCCGCCGTGGGTCATGTTGGCGATCATGTCCCGGAGGGCCTCCGGCCGACCGGACATCTCCAGACCGATGTCGAACCCCTCGCGCAGCCCCAGCTCACGCTGGCCGTCGGCGATGGAGGAGCGGGAGACGTCGAGGGCGAGGCTCGCGCCGATCTTGCGGGCCAGCTCCAGGCGCTCCTCGCTCACGTCGGTGACCATGACGTTGCGGGCGCCGGCGTGCCGGGCGACGGCGGCGGACATCAGGCCGATCGGTCCGGCGCCGGTGATGAGGACGTCCTCGCCTACCAGTGGGAACGACAGCGCGGTGTGCACGGCGTTGCCGAACGGGTCGAAGATCGCGGCCACGTCGAGGTCCACGGGCACCCGGTGCACCCAGACGTTCGAGGCGGGCAGCACGACGTACTCCGCGAAGGCGCCGTCGCGGCCGACGCCGAGGCCGACGGTGGCGCGGCACAGGTGGCGGCGGCCGGCGAGACAGTTGCGGCACTTGCCGCACACCAGGTGTCCCTCGCCGCTCACCCGGTCGCCGACGGCGATGTCGGTGACGTCCCGCCCCGTCCCGACGACCTCGCCGACGAACTCATGCCCGAGGACCAGCGGGGTGCCGATGGTCTGCTGCGCCCAGCCGTCCCAGGCCCGGATGTGCAGATCGGTGCCGCAGATACCGGTCCGCTGCACCTTGATCAGTACGTCACCGGGGCCGGCCTCGGGCTCCGGGACGTCCCGGAGCCACAGCCCGGGCTCCGCCTTCTCCTTGACCAGCGCCTTCAAGCTGCGGCTCCTGTGATGAGGCCCCGGGGGCGCACGGACGGGCCGGGGCGCCCCGCTGCCGGGGAGGGATTCGTTCAGCAATCTGCCGCATGCCGGCGGCCCCGGTCCATCGAGCTTTTCTTAAGCGGAGCAACAGGTTTCCTTCACGCCCTGATCTTGAAGCGCGGCAACACGCGGGGCCATCCGGCGACCCCAGGCGCGGGGCCCCGCTCGGCGGGGGGCGGGGCGCAGGACGACAGGCACCGCCGGGGCGAGAGGCACGGTTGGGGCGAGGGCACGGTTGGGGTGAGAGGCGTGGTTGGGGCGAGAGCCGCGGTCGGGGCGAGAGCCGCGGTCGGGCGAAGGACTCGGCCGGGAGGACACGCACCGCCAGGCGAAGGCGCCGCCGGGCGAAAGACTCGACCGGGACGACAAGCACCGCCGGGACGACAGGCACGACCGGGCGAAAACCCCGCCGGGACGACAAGCGCCGCCACGACGGCAGGCGCCGCCCGCGCGGAAGGCTCGGTCGGCGTTCTTCTCCGGGAGAGGCCGCGCCGCCCACCGGGCAGCCCCTGCTCCCGTGGGCCGCCCGGGCAGGCCCTACGCCGGTGGTGTGCCCGTCTCCAGGCGGGCGACGAGGTCGGCGGCGGTCGCCTTGATGGTCTCCAGGCCGGGTGTGCCCCAGCGTCGGGGTGCGAGGTCGGCGACGCACACCGTGCCGAGGACCGTGCCGGTCGTGTCGATGAGCGGGGCGCCGAGGTAGGAGCGGATGCCGTACTCGTCGACGACCGGGTTCCCGGCGAAGCGCGGGTAGTCGGCGACGTCCTCCAGGACCAGCGCCTTGCGCCGGACGACGACGTGCGGGCAGTAGCCGTACTCGCGCGGCAGGCGCCTGCCCACCTCGGGCTTTCCGCCCCGGGCCGGCTCGCCCCCCGCCGGGGTGTGCAGCCCGGCGAAGAACTGCCCTTCCTCGCGCAGGAAGTTGACCATGGCGTAGGCGGCGCCGGTCAGCTCGGCGAGACGCTCGGCGAAGGTGTCCAGGGCGGGCTCCGGCCACTCCCCGAGGCCGAGTCGGCGCAGCCTCCGGGTGCGGGCGGGGGCGTCCCGGTCCTCCGGGGTGAGCAGCAGGCGACCGGCCGGGCGGGGCGGGTCGTAGCTCATGGGCGTGCTCCGGGCGGGCGGGCCGGGTCGCCGGGGAGGTGGGCGTAGGTCGTCATCTGCGGCTCCATGGCTGGGGATGCGGGGTCACATGGTGGCGCCGCGGCTCGGCTGGGGTGCCCCCGGTGCGTGGGCGATGAGGTGCCGGACGAGGGTGAGCAGGGTCTGCACACCGGAGGCGGAGATCCGGGCGTCGCAGCGCACGATCGGGATGTCCGGGTCCAGGTCGATCGCGGCGCGCACCTCCTCGGGGTCGTAGCGGTGGGAGCCGTCGAACTCGTTGACGGCGACAATGAAGCCGAGGCCGCGCTCCTCGAAGAAGTCGACGGCCGCGAAGCACTCCTCGAGGCGGCGGGTGTCGGCGAGGACGACCGCGCCGAGGGCACCCTCGGACAGCTCGTCCCACATGAACCAGAACCGCTCCTGCCCGGGCGTCCCGAACAGGTACAGCACATGCTGCGGGTCCAGGCTGATGCGGCCGAAGTCCATGGCGACGGTCGTCTCGACCTTGTTCTCGATGCCGTCGAGGTTGTCGGTCGTGGCACCGACCGTGGTGAGCAGCTCCTCGGTGCTGAGCGGGGCGATCTCGCTCACGGCGCCCACGAAGGTGGTCTTGCCGACCCCGAAGCCGCCCGCGACGAGGATCTTCAGGGCGGTCGGAAAGGGGTCGGCGCGGCCGTCGTCGGAGCGCCCGTACGTCTCTCGCGCGTCGTACGCACCGTGTGCACCGTGTGCGTCGTATGCGTCCGCGCCGTATGCGTCGTACGCATCGCACTCGTCGCTCTCAGAGCTGTCGTCGTAGTCCATCGAGCACTGCCTCCAGTAGGGCCCGGTCGGTGGGGTTGTGGTGGAACTCGGGGGGCTTGGTGGTCAGGGCCCCGCAGTCGACGAGGTCCGACAGGAGGACCTTGGTGACCGCCGCCGGCAGCTTCAGATGGGCGGCGACCTCGGCGACCGGGACGGGGGCCCGGCACAGGTCGAGGGCCGTCGCGTGCTCGGGGCCGAGATAGCCGAGGGGTCTCGCTCCGGTGGCCATCACCTGGGACATGAGGTCGAGGGCGACGGTGGGCTCGGTGCGCCCGTTGCTGACCGTGAAGGGGCGCACCAGCCGTCCGGCCGCGTCGTCGAGCCAGGGCCCGTCGCCGGCCGCCGCCACGCTCAAGTTCCCGTCACCGACGCATCGACGGCGTGCTGCCGGGGCGCGGTCGTCAGGTACGGCCGCACGCTCTTCACGAGCATCGCCATCTCGTAGCCGAGGACGGCGGCGTCGGCCTCCCGTCCGGCGAGCACGGCGAGACAGGTCCCGGAACCGGCGGTGGTGACGAACAGCAGTGTCGCGTCGAGTTCGACGACGACCTGGCGTACGTCCCCGCCGTCGCCGAAGCGGACGCCAGCGCTGCGGCCGAGGGAGTAGAGGCCGGAGGCCAGGGCGGCCATGTGGTCGGCACTGTCGGCGTCGAGGCCATGGACCGACTTCACCAGTCCGTCGCAGGACAGCAGTACGGCGCTGTTGGTGTGCGGTACGCGCTGTACGAGGCCGCTCATCAGCCAGTCGAGATCGGATGCCTGGCCGGTCGGCGCGTCGCTCGCCATGGTGGATCGACTCCTTGGGGTACGAAGGTCTGCGGGAGCGCTGGGGGTGGGGGTGGGGGTGGGACTCATCCGGCGGGTGCGCTCCCGTCGTGCCGGGGGGTGGGGTGGTCGGAACCGGGGTCGGAGGCCTGCCCGGCCCCGGCCAGCCAGTCCCGCGCGCCGTACGCCCGGGGGGCGCCGGAGGCGTGCGCGGAGGACACCTCGGCTATCCGGGACGGGCCGCCGGGGGGTGAGGCCGGGGTGGCGGCGGGCTGGTGGGGTGAAGCGACGGGCGGTGGTCCCGGAGCGGTCGCGGGGGCGCCGGTGGCGGTCCGGTGCGACGGGGCGGCGAACCTGTCCGGGGTGGTGGCGGACCCCTGGGGCGGGCCGGCCTGCCCGCCCGGGGCGGCGACCGGGGACCCGGTGGCGGCGGACCGGTGGGGCGGGGCGGCGGGTGAGTCCGGGGTCGGCGTGCGGGGCTGGTCGAAGGGGCCGGGTGCCGGGTAGGCGCTGCGTTCCAGGGCCTCCCACTCCGGGAGCGGTACGGCCGACTGGAGCACCTCCGCCTCCAGGCTCTGCTGGGCCTCGGCGAGGCCGATGCCGCGCTGGAAGGCGGCCATCAGACCGGGGTCGTGGCCGGCGGGCTGCTCGACGTCCGGCCGGGGGGCCGGGCCGCCGCGCAACTGGGGCACGATGTGCTCCTGGGCACGGCGCCGGGGCAGTTGGGGCTTGCCCAGGGTGCCGCGCACCGGGCCCGAGCGCGGGACGGGCGCGATGCCCGCGTTCTCCTCCACGACCCGCCGGTCGGCCCGCCGGATCCCGGGCACGGCCTCGGCGGGATTGGGCCGGTCGTGCCGCTCCCCCCGCACGGGCAACGGCCCGGGACCGCCGAGGGAGCCGGAATCCCGGCCGTGCTCGGAGGCGGCTTCGGAGGAGGGGGTGGGTGCGGCGGATCCACCGGCAGCCGGGGCGCCGGTGCCGGCGCCGGCACCGCCGTGGAGGCGGGTCGGTACGCGGGAGCCGTCGGTCTCGGGGGTGATCGGCGGGTGGTGGGGGGCGCTGAGCGGGCGCCCGGTGGTGGCGTCGGCGTCCTGCGACTGCGGTGGAACCGGAGGCCGCTCCGTACCGCGCGTGCTCCGCGGCGGCTGCGGGTGCCCGGGAGGCCGCCCCGCACCGCTCGTGTCCTGGTGCCGTGGAGACACCGGAGGCAGCCCCGCACCACCCGCCCCCAGCTCCTGCGGAGACACCGGAGGCCGCCCCGCACCACCCGTGTCCTGCCGCCGTGGAGACACCGGAGGCAGCCCCGCACCACCCGCCCCCAAGTCCTGCGGAGACACCGGAGGCCGCCCCGCACCCCCCGTCCCCAAGTCCTGCGGAGACACCGGAGGCCGCCCCGCACCACCCGTGTCCTGCTGCCATGGAGACACCGGAGGCAGCCCCGCACCACCCGCCCCCAGCTCCTGCGGAGACACCGGAGACCGCCCCGCACCACCCGCCCCCAGCTCCTCCGGAGACACCGGAGGCAGCCCCGCACCGCCCCCCGCGTTCTGCGACCGTGGAGGCACCGGAAGGCGTTCCCAGCCGCCCGTGTCCTCCCCCTGCGGCGGCCCGGGCCGCCGGGGTGTCATGCCCTGCCCCCGGGACGGAGTCGGCTGCGGCACCGCGCCTGCTCCCGGCCCCGCCGGACCGCGTCCCGTGTCCGATCCCTGGCGCGGCAGTTGCCGCGAGGCCGTCGCATGCGTGGCCGGGGCCTGCCGGTGGTCGGCGGCGGGCACGGGTTCCGGAGCCGGAGTCGGAGCGAGCGGATCGCGTGCCGGTACGACGTCGGCCCCCGCGGCACCTCCCAGCAGGGCCTGCGGCACGACGAGAACGGCCTGGACACCGCCGTAGATGTTGGACTGGAGGCGGACCCGGATGCCGTGCCGGCGGGCGAGCTGGGAGACGACGTACAGGCCGATGCGGCCGTCGGCCAGCAGGCGTCCGACGTTGACCTGGTCGGGGTCGGCGAGCAGCGCGTTCATCCGGGCCTGCTCCTCGACGGGCATGCCGAGGCCGCGGTCCTCGACCTCGACGGCGAGCCCGGAGGTGCACAGGGTGGCGCGCAGCAGCACCTGGGTGTGCGGGGCGGAGAACACCGTGGCGTTCTCGACGAGTTCGGCGAGGAGATGGATGACGTCGGCGACGGCGTGCCCGCGCAGCTCGCCGTCGATCGGCGGGACGAGCTTGACCCGGGAGTACTGCTCGACCTCGGCGATGGCGGAGCGCAGCACCTCGGTCATGGAGACGGGGTTGCTCCACTGCCGCCGGGAGACGGCCCCGCCGAGGACGGCGAGGTTCTCGGCGTGGCGGCGGATGCGGGTGGCGAGGTGGTCGACGTGGAAGAGGCCCTTGAGCAGCTCGGGGTCCTCGATCTCGTTCTCCAGCTCGTCGAGGATCGAGATCTCGCGGTGCACGAGGGACTGAAGCCGTCGCGCGAGGTTGACGAAGACCTCCAGCTTCTGTTCGCTGCCGGCCTGGCTGGACAGCTGGGAGGCCTGGACGACGGCCGTGACGGCGCCCGAGTGCGCGCGGGCGAGGTCGGCGGCGAGCAGCTCGAAGTCGTCGGCGTCCCCGGGCGGCCCGCCGCGCGACTTGCGCCGCTCGGGGACCTCGCCGCGGCGCAGCGACTCGACGAGCGCGCGCAGGTCGGCCTCGCCGCGCGCACTGCTGCGGCGCAGGGCGGCGACGCGGTCGCTGACGGAGCGGGCGGCACGGTCGGCGGCGACGGCCGCGACGAGGATGCCGACGCCGGTGACGGCCACCGCGCCGGCCAGGACGGCCCACAGGACCGGACCGGGCCGGGTGCCGGTGGAGCGCACGGTGAACAGGACGACCGCGCAGGCGCTGAGCGCGACGGCGGTCGGCGGCAGCACGGCGAGCCGCAGCAGCTGGGGCCTTAAGTGCGTCTCGGCCGGCACGGGTGCGGTGCGGGCCACCGGGCGTCCGTGCCGCCCGCCCTCACGGCGGTCTGCACGTGCGACGGGTGCGCGGAGGTGAGACATCGGTGTCCTCGTACTGGGTCCGTGGGCCTGTTTTCTGACGCGGGTACGCACGGCGGGCATACGCCATCGGCCACTCACAGTAGTCACCAAGGCATCATGTGCGGCGGACAGTTGACAAACTCCCCCGGGGAACGTCCCGCTCTGGTATGAGCCCTCGCACGGCCGTCCGATATCTCATCATCGGACGTGACCGGGATCGAAAAGACAATGATCAGACCACGTCGGAGCCGATCCCGAACGAACACCGGGGACCGAGCCCCCTCCGCTCCCCCGACCCCCACCACAGGTGCTCCACCACGACACACCCGACCCCCGGACCCACCCCCGAGGGCCCGGCCACCACCCCGCCGAATATCACTCTCCGTATCGACTTTGGCCTTGATTTGGCGAGGGTGCGGTCCGGTCTCGACACCGCGCTCCGGCCTGTCCCACCTCTGACCGCCCGGAGCGCCACGTACGTCGCCACGAGGGGGCCGGTCCGCCACGAGACCGACCCTCGTGCCGGACTCCGGCCCGCGCCCGCCCCTCAGCCCGCCGGAACCGCCTCGGGAGTCTCGCCGCCCTCGGTCGCGCCCTTCTCCGTCCCGGGCTCGGCGGCGGTCTCGGGCGGCTCGGGCCGAAGCCACGGTCGGGCGATCGGGCGGGACGCCGTCGTCCACCAGGCGTCCGTGGGGAGTTCGCCCGCCGGCTCGAAGGGCTCGCCGGGGCGTGGGGTCGCGACGGGCTGGCCGGCCGCCTCGCCCGCGTCCTTGGTCCACTGGCCGGGCTCGGCCCACGCGTGCGTGGCGAGATTGAACGTGCCCCAGTGGATCGGCAGCAGGACACCGCCCGGCGCCCCGCCCTGGAGGTCGAGGTGGGCGCGCACACCCTCCTGCGGGGTCATGTGGATGTCGGGCCAGAAGTCCGAGTAGGCACCGATCTGGATCATCGTGGCATCGAACGGGCCGTGGTCGGCCCCGATGTCGCGGAAGCCCTCGAAGTAGCCGGTGTCGCCGCTGTGGTAGATCCGGTGCTCCTCGCCCGCGACCACCCAGGAGGCCCACAGGGTGTGCTGGGTGTTGCGCAGGCCGCGGCCGCAGAAGTGGCGGGCCGGGGTGGCGGTGAGGGTGAGACCGCCGACCTTGGTCGCCTCGTGCCAGTCCAGCTCGCGCAGCCGGTCCGCCGACACCCCCCAGTGCTCCAGATGGGCACCGACGCCGAGCGGCACCGCGAACAGGGTGTCCGTGCCGGCCAGCGCCTTGATCGAGGGCAGGTCGAGGTGGTCGTAGTGGTCGTGCGAGATGACGACGACGTCGACCGGGCCCAGCGCGGCCAGCGGCAGCGGAACCGGGTGCAGCCGCTTGGGCCCGGCGAAGGAGAACGGGGAGCAGCGCTCGCCCCAGACGGGGTCGAACAGCACCCGGTGGCCGTCGATCTCCGCGAGGACGCTGGAATGACCCATCCAGGTCACCCGGAGCCCCGTGACGGGCGGCTTGGCGAGGTCGGCGAGGGTCGTGGGGTGCACCGGGACCGTGCCGGAGGGGGCGCGGCGGGGCCGCTGCTCCTTGTCGAAGAACACCTTGGCGAAGTCGAGCGCCGAACCCGAGGGACGGGTGCGCGCGGGGCCGCCGGGGTTCTGGAAGACCCCGTCCTTGAAGTGGGGGGATCTGCGGATGCGCGCCATGCGCTCACCGCTCGGGTCCGCGCCGAAGCCCTCGGGCTGCAGTGCGCGGAGCCCGGAGCTCAGGGAACGGAAACCGGACACGGAACCTCCAGGTGGAGTCGCTGAGGCATTCCATTATGGTCGCCCCCTCCGACAGCGCGTTGACAGCCCGTGCCCGGCCTCCCGATACTGACCCACTGTTCAGTAGCGAGCCGTCCCGCCTGCTCTACCCGTCCGAGGAGTCCCCATGCCCGCCGCGCCCCTGTTGTCCCTCACCTGGACGGACGAGGTCACCGGCCGCCGCGGCCATCTGGTGGTCGACCGGCTGGTCCGCGGGGTGTGCAGCGGCGGTCTGCGGATGCGGGAGGGCTGCACCCTGGAGGAGGTGACGGGCCTCGCGCGCGGGATGAGCCTGAAGGAGGCGCTGCACTACGACCCCGAGGCGCGGTACGTCCCCCTGGGCGGGGCGAAGGGCGGCATCGACTGCGATCCCCGGGACCCGGAGGCGTACGGCCTGCTGGTCCGCTATCTGCGGGCGGTACGGCCGTACGTGGAGAGCTGCTGGACCACCGGCGAGGACCTGGGGCTGAGCCAGGACCTGGTGGACCGGGCGGCCACCGAGGCGGGGCTGGTCTCCTCCGTGCAGGCGGTGTACCCGCTGCTCGACGACGAGGCGGCGGCCCGCGCGCGGCTCGCGGACGCCTTCGCGGTCGAGGTGGACGGCATCGGGCTGGACGAGCTGGCCGGCGGCTGCGGGGTCGCCGAGTCGGTGCTGACCGCCCTGGACCGGGCCGGGGTGCCGTACGCGGGGACGCGGGTCGCGCTCCAGGGGTTCGGCACCATGGGCGGTGCCACGGCACGCTTCCTCACGCGCGCGGGGCTGACGGTCGTGGCGGTCGCCGACGTCAAGGGCACGATCGCCAACCCGGACGGGCTGGACGTGGAGGCGCTGCTGTTCGCGCGCGACGCCCACGGCACGGTGGACCGCGCGGTGCTGCGGCCCGGCGACCGCGAACTGCCGGGCGACGCCTGGCTGTCGGCCGAGGCGGAGGTGCTGGTGCCGGCCGCGGTGTCGTACGCGATCGGCGCCGACGAGCAGGGGCGGATCAGGGCCCGCTGGATCGCCGAGGCGGCCAACATGCCGGTGCTGCCGGAGGCGGAGGCGTCGCTCCACGCGCGCGGGGTGACGGTGCTGCCGGACGTGGTGGTCAACTCCGCGACGAACGCCTGGTGGTGGTGGACGCTGTTCGGGGACGTCGGCGCGGACGCGGACGAGGCGTTCGCGTACACCCGCCGGTCGATGCGGGCGCTGGTGGAGCTGGTCCTGGCGCGCGCCGCGGCGGACGGGACGACCCCGCGGGCCGCCGCGCACGCGGTCGCGGCGGAGCGGCTGCCGGTGATCGCGGAGCGGTTCGGCAGCCACCGCTGAGGGCGTCGGCGCAGGTCGAACGGGCTGCGCGGAGCGGTGCCGCACAGGGCCCCTGTGTAGGGTGACGCCGTGGCGAGGGTCCGGTTGAGCGTGGCCGAGCGGCGCGAGGAGCTGCTGCGGGCCGCCATCGAGCAGATCGAGGCGCGGGGCGTGGCGGCCGTCAGGATCGCCGACGTGGCCGCGGCGCTCGGCGTGAGCAACGCGCTGGTCCTGTACCACTTCTCGACCAAGGAGAAGCTGGTCGCCGCCGCCTTCGCGTACGCCGCCGAGGACGACCTGGCGCATCTGCGCAAGCTGCTCGGCCGCCGCACGACCGCGCTGCGCCGGCTGCGGGCCGCGGTGCGCTGGTACGCGCCCACCGGCCAGGCCAAGGGCTGGCGGCTGTGGATCGAGGGCTGGGCGGTGTGCCTGCGCGAGCCCGCGCTGCGGGAGGTCGCCCGTGACCTGGACCGTGCGTGGAAGGCCGCGCTGGCCGAGGTGATCGCCGAGGGGGTGGCCGCGGGTGAGTTCACCTGCCCCGACCCCGCCGCCGCGGCCCTGCGCCTGACGGCCCTCCTGGACGGTCTGGCCGTACAGCTGACGTCGTACGGCGGCACGGTGTCCCGGGTGAGGGCGCAGGAGTGGGTGGAGGAGGCGCTGTCCCGGGAGCTGGGCACACCGGTGGAACCGGCGCCGGCGGCCGCCGAGGACGGGCCCCTCTGAAGGGCCGCCCCCGACCGCCCGGCCCTGCGTCACGCCACCGAGGCGATCCGGTTCCTGATGTCCTCCGGCGACAGCGCGCCCTTCGCCGTCACATGGTCCCCGGACGACTCGCCCCGCAGCCGCCGTCCGATCCACGGCACGAGGTACTCCCGCGCCCAGTGCACGTCGTCGCGCCGCACGTCCAGCGTCCCGCGCGGCGGCAGCGGCGGCCATGCCTGCTCCGGGTCGGCGGGCACCTGGAGTCCGAGCGCCAGCCCGGCCCGCAGCGCCACGCGCGTGTGCCCCTCGGGGGACAGGTGCAGCCGGTCGCCGTCCCAGGCCCGGCGGTCCTGTACGGACTTCAGGGACCACAGGTCGAGCACCGGGCAGCCGTACCGGTCGGCGACGGCCCGCACATGTCCGTTGTAGGTGGCGATCTTCCCGCGCAGGTGCTTGAGCACGGGAACGCCCCGGGTGTCGAAGCCGGTGGTCACCATGACCGTGCCGGCGACGGCGGTCAGCGAGGCGATCGCGCGCTCGAAGCGCTCGGCGACCTCGTCGGGGTCGGTGCCCGGACGGATGATGTCGTTGCCGCCCGCGCAGAAGGAGACCAGGTCCGGCGCGAGCTCGACGGCCCGCGGCAGCTGGTCCTCCATGATCTGGTCGAGCAGTTTCCCGCGCACCGCCAGGTTGGTGTACGCGAAGTCGCCCTCGGGGCGCCGGTCCGCGAGGAGTACCGCGAACCGGTCCGCCCAGCCGACGAACGCCCCGTCGGGGCCGGGGTCGCCGACGCCCTCGGTGAAGCTGTCCCCCACCGCCACGTACGACCCGATCACTGATCTGCTGTCATTCTTCGAATCGTCTGCCACAACGGTTCATGATTCCCCTTCGAATGTGGCCTACGCGACCGTAGGAAGGGGTTGACGGGCGGTGACATAAGCCACTCCTAAAGACTGCGTCAATCAGGGAATAAGCGCCCACGCCCGGAAGTTGGCGATGCGGAAATGGCTCCAGGTGGTGCGGAAGGCGAAGTGTCCCCGGGTGTACGGCTCCGGGTCGGCGTAGTCGAAGACGAGCCGTCCGTTGTTCCACCAGCGCTGGGTGGAGCCGTCGGACACGATCCGGACGTGGTGCGGCGCGTTCGCCACCAGCAGCGGCTCGGTGTAGTCGTAGACCAGCGGCCGGACGCCCGCCTCGCCGACGTAGCGGCGCAGCCGGGTGGTGGTGTTGGTGTTGGCGCCGTAGCCGACGTAGTACGTCTTCAGGTAGTCGTACTCGGCGAGGGCGCCGCCGCGCGGGGTGGCGAAGAGATCGTCCGGGGAGCGGACGTCGACGGCGTTCCAGAAGTTGTTGAGGTCGGAGACACGGTCGTTGACGCCGCCCGCGGAGACCGGCGTGGCGACGTACTCGAGGACGTACGGCCCCGCGAACGGCCGCGTGAACCACAGGGTCGCCCCGGCGGGCACGTCGACCTCCAGGACGCCGTGCGAGGCCGTGACGGTCCCGCCCCGCTCCAGTTCCACGGCCCACTGTCCGAGGCCGTGCCGGAAGTCGTCGCGGGCGAGCAGCCTGCGGTGACGGAACCCTCTGGCGTGACCTGGGGCATGGCCGGTGGCGGACGCGGCGGCGGCCGTCGGGCCGAGGGCCGCCAGGGCGGCGCCCGCCGCCAGTGCTCCGAATGCTCTACGCGTGGTCGTCACGTCGGTCGGCTCCTCGGGTCGTGGTGAGGGCGGGACGGGGGATCCGGCGGGTCTCGGTGCCGAGATGGTGGTCGGTGTACGTCGAACTGGAGACCACCGCGGACGGTCCGGACGAGGCGGTACGCGGGGTTCTGGGCCAGGGCGCGGATCCGCGTGCCGGTCGGCTCGGTCGTGGTGCACAGGCGCCGGTCAGGTCGCCGCGGGTCACCAACATGGTGACCAGGCTGCGGTGTTCGCCGTCGAGGTGGGCGCTGCCGAACTGCCCGCCGGAGGGGCCGTCGGCGACGAAGCCGTCCGGTACGGACTGCCGGGTGCGCTCGGCGCCGGTCGCGCCGTCGGCGAAGTCGGCCCCGGCCGCGGTGTGCACCAGCACCTCCGCCCGTCCGTCGCCGTCGAGGCCGCCGGGCCGAGCGTGCCGCACGGCGTACGTCCCCGCGCCCGGCGAGGTGTCCCGGCAGGTCGTCGTCGACCTGCGCGGCGGCGTGCGGTTCAGTCGGCGGCCGTCCTCGTCGGCCGCCTGTCCCGCGGGGGCGACGGTTCTTGGCAGAAAGCGCTTGCCCTTCACGGGGATCACTGTGTCCCCACCCTGGCCCGGCTGTCGATGGGGCGAAAAGGGATGCCACGAGACCGCAATACGACAATCATGAACACGCAGAACGAAGGCCGGGCCCGGGGCTCGGGTCCGGCCTTCGTTCTGCGTGTCAGGCGGGCGCGTCAGGCGGGCGCGTCAGGCGCGGGGTCAGCCGACGGCGACGCCGTGGGAGCGGAGGTAGCCGACCGGGTCCACGTCGGATCCGTAGTTCGGCGTGGTGCGGATCTCGAAGTGCAGGTGCGGGCCGGTCACGTTGCCGGTGGCGCCGGAGAGGCCGATCTGCTGGCCCGCGGTCACGGTCTGGCCGGCCGAGACCGAGAGCTGCGACAGGTGGGCGTACTGGGCGTAGTAGCCGTCGTTGAGCTTGATGACGACCTGGTTGCCGTACGCGCCGCCCCACCCGGCGGAGACGACCGTGCCCTCGGCTATGGCCTTGAGGGAGGTGCCGGTCGGGACGACGAAGTCGACGCCGGTGTGGTAGCCGCTGGACCACATGCTGCCGGCCACGCGGTAGCCGGTGCCGACGGTCGCGCCGGACACCGGGAGGGTGTAGCCGCTGGAGGCGGTGGCGCTCTCGGCGGACCGGGCGGCCGTGTCCGAGGAGGACGAGGACGACGACGCCTTCGTGTCGGAGGACTGCGAGGAGGACGACTGCGTCGACTTCGACGAGGACGAAGAAGACGACGAGGACGACGAGGACGACGAGGACGACGACGAGGAGCCGGTCGACGACTCGGTGCTCGCGGCCTTCGCGCCGAGCGACAGCTTCAGGCCGGGGTGGATCAGCGAGGGGTTGCTGCCGACGGCCTCGCGGTTGTCCGCGTACAGCTTCTGCCAGCCGCCGCCGACGTGCTGCTCGTCGGCGATCCTGGCGAGGTAGTCGCCGGCCCGCACGGTGTAGCTCCGGGCGCTCGCGGCGGACTTCCGTGTCGTGGCGGAGGCCTGGACGGCACTGTCCGCCACCGACTGGGAAACGGTCTGCGCGACGGCCTGGGAAGCACCCTGGGAAACCGACTGCGGGGTGGCCGCGTGGGCGCCGGTGGCCCCCATGAGCGGGAGGGCGAGTGCGGCCCCGCCGGTTCCGGCGACGGCGATGGAGCGGGTGAAGCGCTGGGTCTTCGGGCGGCGGTGCTTACCCTTCGCGGGCATGGCGAATTCCTCTCCGGCGCCTGCGAGGTGAGCTGTCGGGTGCGGACTGGAGATGCCCGGCCGCGACGGGTCGCGGCTTTACCCCAAGCCTGTTCCGGAGACCGGAACAGGCGGTTCTGCCTGTGGGTCCCCCGCTCCTGCCGTGCACGGGTGAGTGTGCGGATTCCGGGCGGCGGCAGGATTCGGCGTCCGTCCGGATTGGTCTGGAACGTAAGCGACCAAGACGCACAGGAACAAGCAGTGGTTGCCCTGTTCACGTCTTTCTCTTGATCCGCTGTGCGAATTCCCAGTGACGCTCCGTGCATCTGGCACCGGGAATTTCGGCTAACGCCCTTGAAAAGCACTTTGATTACGTGAGCATGACGGGCGACGCAGGGTCACGAATATGACCCTGCTCACGTAATACCCCTCCAGGATCCCTTATTCCAGAGCGAGTTGGAACGAAGGATTCAATTCGGACAGAACCCTCAGATGCGACGCAGGCGGATAACCGTCGCATCGAGGTCACCGCGCAGCCCGGTCCGCAGCCCGTGGTGCAACAGCACCGCACCTCGGTGGACTTCGCCCGTTTCGCGGCATTCGTACGACGCCGTCGGGTCCAGGCCGCGCAGGCGCAACGCCGCGACCGGCTCGCCGTAGCGCTGGGCCTGGAGCCAGGCGAGGACGACGGTCTCGTCGCCGCCGACGTACTGGACGGCGCTCAGCCCGCCGGCCGGAGGGCGCAGCCGGTACTGGTCGCCGTGCTGGACGAGGGGCCGGATCTCCTTGTAGAGGTCCACCCAGCGGCGGGCCTCGGCGAGTTCCTCCTCGGTCCACTCGGAGAGGTCGCCGCCGACGCCGAGCACCCCGGCCATGGCGCTGACGAACCGGAAGCGCAGCGAGCTGATCCGGCCGTTGAGCTGGGTGTTGGGGCTGTCGGTGACCCAGGCGGCCATCACGCGTGCGGGGTGGATCTGGCTGAAGCCGTGCTGGATGTCGAGCCGGTCGAGCGGGTCGGTGTTGTCGGAGGTCCACACCTGGTCGGTGCGGGCGAGGATGCCGAGGTCGATCCGTCCGCCGCCGCCCGAGCAGGACTCGAAGGCCACCCCGGGGTGGGCCGCCCGGAGCCGGTCCAGCAGGGCGTAGAGGGCCCGGACGTGGTCCACCCACAGGCGCTGCGGGTAGGGGTCGTCCGGCCAGCCGGCGTCGGTGAAGCAGCGGTTGAAGTCCCACTTGACGTAGTCGATGGGGGCGCTGGACAGCAGGCCGTCGAGCCGCTCCCAGAGGTACTCCTGGACGTCCTCGCGCGCCAGGTTCAGCATGAGCTGATTGCGGAACTCCGTCCGCTTTCGTCCCGGTTGGAACTGGACCCAGTCGGGGTGCGCCCGGTACAGCTCGCTGTCCGGGTTGACCATCTCGGGCTCGACCCAGATGCCGAACTGCATGTCGAGCGCGTGCACGTAGTCGGCGAGGGGCTTGAGGCCCTTCGGGAAACGGTCCGGGTTGGGCCACCAGTCGCCGAGGCCGGCGTGGTCGCCGGTGCGGGCGCCGAACCAGCCGTCGTCGACGACGAACAGCTCCACGCCGATCGCCGCGGCCCGCCGGGCGAGGGTGGCCTGCTGCTCCTCGGAGATGTCGAAGAAGGTGGCCTCCCAGGAGTTGAAGAGCACCGGCCGGTCCCGGCCGGCGTCCGGGATGACGTGGGCGCGCTGGTAGGCGTGCCAGGCGCGGCTGGCCCCGCCGAAGCCGCCGTCGGTCCACAGTCCGGCGAACAGGGGCGTGGTGAAGGACTCCCCCGCGGCCAGCCGCAGCAGCCCGGAGTCGTCGTGTCCGGCGCCGCCGGTGATCTGCACGCGCGCGTCGGGGAGTTGGGCGACGGCGATGCGCCAGGAGCCGGACCAGCCGAGGGCGCAGCCGTAGACCTCGCCGCGCTCCTCGGTCGCGTCGGTGTCGAGGGCGACCCAGGGCAGGTACTGGTGGCCGGTATGGCCGCGCCGGCTGCCGATGATCTTCTCGCCGTAGGTCAGCGGGGCCTGCACGAGACGGGACTCGGCCGCCCAGCGGCCGTGCAGATGCGACAGCCGCCAGTCGTCGCGCTCGGGCAGGGTCCAGGTGGCGGAGTCGGCGCGCAGCAGCTCCAGTGGCTCCTCCCCGTCGTTGCGCAGGGTCGTCCGGCGCTCCACGACGTCGCCGCGCATCCGGTAGTGCAGGGTGATCACCAGGGCGCCGTCCCGGAAGTGCAACAGCAGCTCGGCGCCCGAGTCGTCGGTGTCCTGGATCTCGTACGACGCGAAGGTCCACTCGGTGCCGCGGCGCCCGGTGCCGGTGCGCACGGACAGGGCGGGGCGGACGAAGCGGGGGCCGCCCTCCACCGGGTACTCCTCATGCCCGTCCAGCGCGGCCTCGAAGGACGCGCGGCCCGCGAAGGGCACGGCCGCCAGCGCCTCCGCGTCGGCGAGCGCGATCCTCGGCCCCCAGTGCAGATGCACCAGTTCGTCGGCCTCGGTGAGGTGGAGGGCATAGCTGCTCCCAGGCCCCGAAAGGAGCCAGGTACGGCCGCCCGCGGCGATCTCGGGCTTCACGGTCTCGGGCATCAAACCCCCACTGATTCGAACAGGTGCGATCAAGCCCCAACATCATCAGCTGCGCGCGCCCTGCCCGGCAACGTCTGTGGACAAACCTTTCACCTGGGGAGACGAAGGATTCGTCCGGCTGTGGACAACCCGTTGCCCGGGGAATCCATGTCGTATGGTCGAATCGGCCCCGTCGGTCACCCGAGCCGCACCGGCGGAGCCCGAACCGGGAGGGAGCCCCCGTGACGCAGCAGATCCCGTCGACCGAGCCCGAGCTGGCAGGTGTCCGCAACTTCCGGGACGTGGGGGGTCTGCCGACCGCCGACGGGCGGCGGGTGCGGCACGGCGTACTGTTCCGCAGCGGCCATCTCGCGCACGCGACCGACGAGGACGCCGCGTTCCTGTCCTCCCTGGGCCTGCACACGGTGTTCGACTTCCGCAACGCGGCGGACCAGAAGCTGGAGGGCCCGGACGTCGCGCTGGCGGGGGTGCTCCATGTGAACCTGCCGCTGTCGGACCCGGCGGACGGCGCGGAGTTCTGGAAGATGGTCCGCGACGGCGACATCGAGCAGCTGCGCGTCCTCCTCGGCGACGGCAAGGCCGCGGGCCGGATGATCGCCTCGTACCGCACGATCATCAAGGGCCGTACGGCCGAGCACTCGCGCGTGCTGCACGCGCTCGCCGAGGACAGTGTGCCGGCGCTGATGCACTGCGCGGCCGGCAAGGACCGCGCAGGGCTGTCCGTCGCGGTGACGCTGCTCGCCCTCGGTGTGGAGCGCGAGGCGATCCTCGCGGACTACCTGGAGTCCAACGCCAAGCACCGCCGCTACAAGGTGCGGCGCGGCGGCTCGGCGGCGACCGCGTACACCCCCGAGGTGATGGAGCTGCTCAGCCCCCTGTTCGACGCCCGGGAGGAGTACCTGGCGGCGGCGCTGGACACCATCGACGAGACCTGGGGCGGGGTCGACCCCTATCTGGAGAAGGGCCTGAAGCTGGCTCCGCAGACCCGGGAGCGGCTGCGCGAGCGGCTGCTCGACTGAGGCCGCCCCCGCCGCGGGCCCCCTACTGGTTGGCCCCCGCCTCGAACAGGAACCAGATGAACGCCGCGAGGACGTGCCCCACCGCGATGTAGATGATCAGCCGGATCCAGAGGCTGCGCGGGAACCGCTCCTCCATGTCGGTCATGGTGTCTCTCCAGGGGTGGGGCCCAGGCACAGGGCGGCCGTGGGACTCTGCAACAGGGTGTGGACGAAGAGCAGGTCGACCCCGTCGGGGTCCTGCGCGGCGAGGCGGTGCGGGGTCAGCGAGTCGAAGTGCGCGCTGTCCCCGGGGCCGAGCAGATGCACGGTGTCGCCGAGGCGCAGCCGCAGCCGGCCCGTCAGGACGTGCAGCCACTCCTCGCCCGG
The DNA here is from genome assembly GCF_040630405.1 of Streptomyces sp. NPDC005811. NCBI lineage: Bacteria > Bacillati > Actinomycetota > Actinomycetes > Kitasatosporales > Streptomycetaceae > Streptomyces > Streptomyces sp. NPDC005811. The sequence continues at coordinate 68,416 of NZ_JBEXXK010000003.1, read as the reverse complement.
GTGCACCCGCACGATGTCGCCCTGCGACCCGTACGGGACGTGCACCCGCAGGGCCTGCATCCCGCGCCCGGACGCGCCGGCCTGCCAGTACGTCCAGCCGCCGGCCCGGGTGGGTTCCATCTCGGTGGCGCGGACCACGGCGTCCCGGTCGGCGACCGTCTCGCCGAGCAGCTCGGAGACCGTCGTACCGTAGACCCTGGCGAGCGCGAGCAGCATCGGCAGCGAGGGCTGGCGCTGCCCGGTCTCCAGCCGGGAGAGATGGGCGGGCGAGAGCCCGGCCGCGCGGGCGGCGGCCTCCAGGGTGAGGGCGGCCCTGCGGCGCAGGGAGCGCAGTTGCGGCGCGACGGCCGGCAGGTCGTCCGCGGTGGACGGGGAGTCGGGCGAACTCATACGTCCATTCAGCCGGAATCTTGCCTCTGGGGCAAATTTCTTGCCTCAGAGGCAAAACAGCCGGGGCGGCCCGGGTCGGTCAGCGGTTGGCCACCGCCTGCTTGATCAGGGTCTTGCCGAAGTCCCACATCAGCCCGCCCCCGCCGTGGGCGTCGTCCATCACCTCGGTGAAGGCGTCGACGAACCGGTCCACGTCCCGCTCGTCGACGACCAGCGGCGGGATCAGCTTGATCACCTCCAGGTGGTCGCCGGAGACCTGGGTGAGGATCCGGTGCCGCTGGAGCAGCGGGACCACGACCATCTGGGCGAAGAGCCCCTTGCGGGCGGTCTGGAGCATGGTCCAGCGGCTGCGCAGCTTCAGCGACTTCGGCCGGCCGAACTCGATGCCGATCATCAGGCCCCGGCCGCGGACGTCGGCGAGCAGCTCGTAGGTGCCGGTCAGCGCCGCCAGCCGGGACTTCAGGCGCTCGCCCATGACGCGCGCGTTCGCGACGATCTGCTCGTTCTCCATGACGGACAGGGTCGCGAGGCCCGCCGCCATCGCCTGGGCGTTGGAGCCGAAGCTCGCCGAATGGACCAGGACGCGGTCGATCGAGGAGTAGACCTTCTTGAAGATCCAGTCCTTGCCGAGGGTCGCGCCGACCGGCACATAGCCGCCGGAGAGCGCCTTGGCCACGCACACCAGGTCCGGTGCGACGCCCTCCTCGTGCTGGTAGGCGTAGAAGTCGCCGGTCCGGCCGAGGCCCGTCTGCACCTCGTCGGCGATGAGCAGCGCCTTGTGCCGGTGCAGCAGCTCCTGCGCGGCGCGCAGATAGCCGGGCGGGGCCTCGTGCACGCCCTTGCCCTGGATCGGCTCGACGATCAGGGCGGCGACATCGCCCTTCCCCAGCTCCCGCGCCAGCGCGTCGAGATCGCCGAGCGGTACGGCCGTGTCGGGCAGCAGCGGGTCGAAGCCCTCGCGGAAGCCGTCCTCGCCGTTGACCGACAGGGAGCCGGTGGTCAGGCCGTGGAAGGCGTGGTCGCAGTAGAGGATCCTGGGCTTCCCGGTGGCCCGGCGGGCGAACTTCAGCGCGGTCTCGACCGCCTCGGTGCCGCTGTTGCCGAAGAACACCCGGTCCAGGTGCGGGCTGTGGGCGAGCAGCCGTTCGGCGAGCAGGCCGGGGAGCGGCTGGCAGTCGAAGCGGGTGAGGTCGGCGAGGGAGGCGTCGAGGACGTCGTGCAGCGCCCTGCGGACGACGGGGTGGTGGCGGCCCAGGCCCATCACCCCGAACCCGGCGAGCATGTCGAGGTGGTCGTTGCCGTCGGCGTCCCAGAAGTGGGCGCCCTCGGCGCGCTCGTAGACCTTGTCGAAGCCGATGGTGTGCAGCATGCGCGGGAGCTGGTGGTTGAGGTACTTCGTGTGCAGCTCGTAGCGCTCGGCTCCGCGCTCGGCCAGGAGCGCGCCGAGGTCGAACTCCTTGGTCATACGTGTTTCTCCTTCACTGGCTCGGCCGGCTCCTGGAGTGCGAGGCTCGCGCCGATCCGCCCGGCGATCTCGACCGGCGTGAGGCCGATGTCGGCGAGCACCTCACCGCGTTTGGCGTGGGCGAGGAACTGCTCGGGGATGCCGAACCGCCGTACGGGCACGTCGACCTCGGCGTCCCCGAGGGCCAGGGCCACCGCCGAACCGACGCCCGCCGCCCGGCTGTTGTCCTCGACGACCGCCACCAGCCGGTGTCCGGCGGCGAGCACGGGCAGGGCCGGGTCGACGGGTTTCACCCACCGGGGGTCCACGACCGTGCAGGCGATGCCGCGCGCTTCGAGCAGCTCGGCGGCCTGGAGGCAGACCGGCGCCATCACGCCCACGGCGACCAGCAGCACCTCGGCCGCCTCGGCCCGGTGCAGCACGTCCATGCCGCCCACCCGGTCGACCGCCGGGATCACGGGGCCCACCGACTCCTTGGGGAAGCGCACCAGGGTCGGCGCGTCGTCCACCGCGACGGCCTCCCGCAGCTGGGCGCGGAGCTGCTCGGCGTCACGCGGGGCGGCGATCCGCAGTCCCGGCACGACCTGGAGGACCGACAGGTCCCACATGCCGTTGTGGGAGGCCCCGTCGACGCCGGTGACCCCGGCCCGGTCCAGGACGAACGTCACCCCGCACCGGTGCAGCGCCACGTCCATCAGGAGCTGGTCGAAGGCTCGGTTGAGGAAGGTGGCGTAGACGGCGACGACCGGGTGCAGCCCGCCGGTGGCGAGCCCGGCCGCGCTGACGGCGGCGTGCTGCTCGGCGATGCCGACGTCCCACACCCGGTCCGGGAACCGCTCGGCGAAGGCGCCGAGTCCCACCGGGTGCAGCATGGCCGCCGTGATCGCCACGACGTCGTCGCGCTCCTCGCCGATACGGACGATCTCGTCGCCGAACACCGACGTCCAGGACGGGCCGCCGGAGGGCGTGAGCGGGGCACAGGTGAGGGGGTCCATGGCGCCGACGGTGTGGAAGTGGTCCTCCTCGTGCGCGAGCGCCGGCTCGTAACCGCGGCCCTTCTCGGTGAGGCAGTGCACCAGCACCGGTCCGTGGAACCGCTTGGCGCGCCGGAGCGCGGACTCGACGGCCTTGATGTCGTGCCCGTCGATCGGTCCGACGTACTTCAGCCCGAGGTCCTCGAACATGCCCTGCGGGGCGAAGGCGTCCTTGAAGCCCTTCTTCGCGCCGTGCAGCGACTCGTAGACGGTGGCGCCGACGACCGGGGTGCGCAGCAGGACGTCCTTGCCCCAGGCCAGGACCTTCTCGTAGCCGTCGGTGGTGCGCAGGGTCGCCAGATGGTTGGCGAGCCCGCCGATGGTCGGGGCGTAGGAGCGTTCGTTGTCGTTGACGACGATGATCAGCGGCCGGTCCTTGGCGGCCGCGATGTTGTTCAGCGCCTCCCAGGCCATGCCGCCGGTCAGCGCGCCGTCGCCGATCACCGCGACCACATGGCCCTGCTCGCCCTGCACCTGGAGGGCCTTGGCGAGACCGTCGGCCCAGCCGAGCGCGGTGGAGGCATGGCTGTTCTCGATGACGTCGTGCTCGGACTCGGCACGGGACGGATAGCCGGACAGGCCGCCCTTCCCGCGCAGCTTGGAGAAGTCCTGACGCCCTGTCAGCAGCTTGTGTACGTAGCTCTGGTGGCCGGTGTCCCACAGGATGCGGTCGGCCGGCGACTCGAAGACGCGGTGCAGCGCGACGGTGAGTTCCACCACCCCCAGGTTGGGCCCGAGGTGCCCGCCGGTCCTGGCGACCGCGTGCACCAGGAACTCCCTGATCTCTTCGGACAGTTCACCGAGCTCCGGCTCGGACAGCGCCCTCAGGTCGCGTGGTTGCCGGATGTTCTCCAGGATCGTCACGATCGGGCCCCCTTCGGTCCGTGCAGTTCCGTGCTGTTCAGCTCACGGTGACGGCCGGCTCCCCCGCCGCGACACCGTCCCGCTCCATCCGCTCGGCGATCTTCATCGCCTCCTCGATGAGGGTCTCCACGATCTTCGACTCCGGGACGGTCTTGACGACCTCGCCCTTGACGAAGATCTGGCCCTTGCCGTTGCCCGAGGCGACACCGAGGTCCGCCTCGCGGGCCTCGCCGGGGCCGTTCACCACACAGCCCATGACGGCGACCCGCAGGGGGACCTCCATGCCCTCCAGACCGGCGGTGACCTCGTCGGCCAGCTTGTAGACGTCCACCTGGGCGCGGCCGCAGGACGGGCAGGAGACGATCTCCAGCCGCCGCTGCCTGAGGTTCAGCGACTCCAGGATCTGGATGCCGACCTTGACCTCCTCGACCGGCGGCGCGCTCAGCGAGACCCTGATGGTGTCGCCGATGCCCTCGGAGAGCAGCGCGCCGAAGGCGACGGCCGACTTGATGGTGCCCTGGAAGGCGGGGCCCGCCTCGGTGACGCCGAGGTGCAGCGGGTAGTCGCACTGGGCGGCGAGCTGCCGGTACGCCTCGATCATCACGACCGGGTCGTTGTGCTTGACCGAGATCTTGATGTCCCGGAAGTCGTGCTCCTCGAAGAGGGAGGCCTCCCAGAGGGCGGACTCGACGAGGGCTTCGGGGGTCGCCTTGCCGTACTTCTGGAGCAGCCGGCGGTCCAGCGAGCCCGCGTTCACGCCGATGCGGATCGGCGTGCCGTGGTCCTTCGCCGCCTTCGCGATCTCCCGGACCTTGTCGTCGAACTGCTTGATGTTGCCCGGGTTCACGCGCACCGCGGCACAGCCCGCCTCGATCGCCGCGAACACGTACTTCGGCTGGAAGTGGATGTCCGCGATCACCGGGATCTGCGACTTGCGCGCGATCGTCGCCAGGGCGTCCGCATCGTCCTGGGTCGGGCAGGCCACGCGGACGATCTGGCAGCCCGACGCGGTCAGCTCGGCGATCTGCTGGAGCGTCGCGCCGATGTCCGACGTACGGGTCGTCGTCATCGACTGCACCGACACCGGGGCCCCGCCCCCGACCGCCACCGGCCCGACCTGGATGCGCCGCGACACACGCCGCGCGGCGACCGGCCGGACCGGTACCTCGGGGACACCGAGAGGGACGGCGGTCATGCCCTCACTCCCGGTTCCCGGAGACCGTCTCGCGCATCGCGCGCAGCGACTCCTTGAGCGAGCCCATGGTGGCGAGGACGGCGGTGGGCTCGTAGCCGCAGTGCGCCATGCAGTTGGCGCAGCGCGGGTCCTTGCCGCGGCCGTACTTGTCCCAGTCGGTCTTCTCGATCAGCTCGCGGTACGTCGGCACGTACCCGTCGCTCATCAGGTAGCAGGGGCGCTGCCAGCCGAAGAGCGAGTAGTTGGGGATCGCCCACGCGGTGCAGGGGAAGTCGACCTTGCCCTCCAGGAAGTCCAGGAAGAGCGGGGAGTGGTTGAGCCGCCACTTGCTCCGGTTGCCGCCCGCGAAGGCCTTCTTGAACAGCTCGCGGGTCTGCTCCACCCCGAGGAAGTGCTCCTGGTCGGGGGCCTTCTCGTAGGCGTAGGCGGGCGAGATCATCATCTCGTCGACCTTGAGGTCGTCGTTGAGGAAGTTCAGCACCTCGACGATGGTCTGCGGGGTGTCGGTGTTGAAGAACGTCGAGTTGGTGGTGACCCGGAAGCCGCGCCGCTTGGCCTCCTTGATCGCGGCCACCGCCTCGTCGAACACGCCCTCCTTGGCCACCGACTCGTCGTGCCGCTCGCGCAGCCCGTCGATGTGCACCGCGAAGGCGAAGTACGGCGAGGGCTTGAACTTGTCCATCTTCTTGCGCAGCAGCATGGCGTTGGTGCACAGGAAGACGTACTTCCGCCTCGCCACCAACTGCCGGACGATCTCGTCGATGTGAGGGTGCATCAGGGGCTCGCCGCCCGCGATGGACACCATCGGCGCACCGGACTCCAGGACCGCTCCGACGGCCTGGGCGACCGGCATGCGCTGCTTGAGCACCCCGGCCGGGTGCTGGATCTTGCCGCAGCCCTCGCACTTCAGGTTGCAGGCGAAGAGGGGTTCCAGCTCCACGATCAGCGGGAACTTGTCCCGCTTGCGGAGCTTCTGTTCAGCGAGATATGTAGCGACCTTGATGGACTGGCGCAGCGGCATGGCCATTCGGCTCACCTCCGGGGGAGCAGCACATTACGGTGCCATTCGAAGAATGCAGGCAGGACGGAACGAAGGACACGGAAAGCCGATATTCCACCGCGCACCGTGCCGATACGGACGAGTTCATGTTCTGGAGCGTCCACGACCACCCGGACGGCCGCAACCGGGCGTCCGTCCGCGCGCACGGCGCTCAGGAGCGTGGCCGCCGACTCCATGTCGACGGCGATCGCGCCGGTCGCCAGCAGATCGGCCCGCTCATGACCGCGTACGACGTGGTCGGAGCCGGTGAGGGGGCCGGTGTGGACGGTGCGCCCGGGCAGGGTGCGCACGAGTTCCTTGACGAGCAGCTCGGTGTCCACACAGGGCACGGTGCCGCGCGGATCGCGGGTCTCCTCGGCGACGACCAGGTCGCCGGGGTGCATCCCGGGGGCGAGTCCCGCGCAGAAGCCCGTGGCCAGGACGGCCGCCCCGCCGAGCACCGGGTCGGCGAGGACCCGGGTGACGGAGCGCTCGGCGGCCTTGGGCCCCATGCCGGTGCGCAGGACGGTGACGGGCCCGCCTGCCCCGCTGCGGTCGCCCATGCGCAGGGCGAGGTGCTCGATGCCGAGGGCGCAGGCGATCAGCAGCGGGGCGGGGACGGGCTGTGTGCTCATTCAGCTCCCCTTGACCTCTGCGGGAGCGGGCTCGGAGGAAACAGCCTCGGCCGGGACGCTCCCGGCCGAAGCGGTCCCGGCAGGGGCAGCCCCGGCCGAGGCGCTCCGGGCGGAGACAGTCCCGGCCGAAGCGGTCCCGGCGGCGGCGCTCCCGGCGGAGGCAGCCCCGGCTGAGGCGCTCCCGGCCGAGCCAGCCCCGGCCGAGCCAGCCCCGGCCGAGGTGGTCCCGGCCGAGGTGGTCCCGGCCGAGGCAGCCCCGGCGGGCTTCTTGGCGAACGGCTCACCGTGGACGTACCGGCCGAGTGCCGTCAGCGGGAAGACCTGCCGGTAGAGGTGGTAGTTGATGGAGAAGTCCCAGGGGAAACCGGTGCCGGTGAAGTAGGGCTCGTCCCAGGAGCCGTCCTCCCGCTGGGTCCGGACCAGCCAGGCGATGCCCCGCTCCACGGCCCGGGAGTCCCGCTCCTCCGCCGCCAGCAGGGCCATCAGCGCCCAGGCCGTCTGGGAGGCCGTCGAGGCGCCGCGGCCGCTCCAGCGGGCGGGGTCGTGGTAGGAGCGCAGGTCCTCGCCCCAGCCGCCGTCGTCGTTCTGGACCCGCTCCAGCCAGGCGACCGCCCGGCGGATGGCGGGGTGGCGGGCGGGCAGTCCGGCCGCGGTCAGGGCGGGCACCACCGACCCCGTGCCGTAGACGTAGTTGACGCCCCAGCGGCCGAACCACGAGCCGTCCGGCTCCTGTTCGGCCAGCAGCCAGCGGATCCCGCGCCGGGTGCGCGGGTCGTGGGAGAGTCCCTCGACCGCGAGCATCTCCACGACGTGCGCGGTGACGTCGGCCGACGGCGGGTCGATGACCTCGCCGAAGTCGCAGAACGGCAGCCGGTTGGGGAACGGGCTGGTGTTGTCCACGTCGAAGGCGGCCCAGGCCCCGTTACGGGACTGCATCCCGAGGTTCCAGCGCACCCCGCGCCCGATCGCGCGCTCCACCCGCTCGGGGTCGTGATGGCGCACCCGGCGCAGCGCGAGGACCACCTCGGCGGTGTCGTCGATGTCCGGGTAGTTGTCGTTGTGGAACTCGAACGCCCAGCCACCTGGCGGGAGTTGGGGGCGGCTCTCGGACCAGTCGCCGGGCCGTACGATCTGCTCGCCGAGCATCCAGTCGGCGGCCTTGACGAGCGCGGGATGGTCGGCGGGCAGACCGGCGTCGGCGAGCGCGATGGTGGCCAGGCAGGTGTCCCACACCGGGGACTGGCAGGCCTCGATCATCCGGGCGCCGTCCTCGCGCCACACGGCGTAACGATCCAGCGACTTCAGGCCCTCGCGCATCACGGGGTGTTCGAGGTCGTAGCCGAGCAGATGCAGGGCGATCACCGAGTACACGGCCGGGGGCTGGATGCCGCCCCAGCAGCCGTCGTTCTCCTGCCGCTCGATGATCCAGCGGGCGGCGGAGTTCATGGCGGCCCGGCGCAGCCGGCGCACCGCGACCGTGCGGTAGCCGCGCACGACCTTGTCGAGCCGCTGGAAGAGGCCGTCCCAGGTGTGCAGGGGCGCCAGCGGCTGCGGCGGGTTGGGGCGGTCGGGGTCGGTGTGCAGCTCGTCGAGCGGGAAGGGGGCCGGGCGCACCGGGCGCTTCGCCGAGACGACGGTGAGCGGGACGATGGTCTGCCGGGCCCAGCAGCCGAAGTGGTAGATGCTGAGCGGGAACCACTTCGGGAAGTACAGCAGCTCGGGCGGGAGTTCGGGCAGGTCCTCCCACTTCCACCAGCCGAACAGGGCCAGCCAGATCCGGGTGAAGACCCGGGCGGCGGCGATGCCTCCCTGGGCGCGGACCCACTCCGAGGCCTTCGCCATGTGCGGGGCGTCGGGGGCGTCACCGGCCAGCCGCAGGGCGACGTACGCCTCGACGGTCGCGGAGAGTTCGGGCGGGCCGCCGTAGAAGGTGGCCCAGGTGCCGTCCTCGCGCTGCTCGCCCCGGACGAAGCGGGCGGCGGCCTGGGTGGTGGCCTCGTCGCGGATGCCCAGGAACTGACGGAGGAGGAGGTCCTCGGCATCCATGGTGACGTTGGTCTCGAGGTCGCCCTTCCACCAGCCCTCGGGGTCCTGGCGGGCGAGCAGGAAGTCGGTGGCGCGCCGCGTGGCGCGTGCGGCGGCTTCTTGTCCCCCGGCCGCCACGGGGATGGTGATGTCGGTGTCGCTGGCCGCGGCCGCCCGGGGCGGCAGGGCCGCCCCGGCGCTTCCGTCGGTCGTCGCTGTCATGGCTTCCCCTTCGTGCAGTCGTGCGAGTCGTGCTGCTGTGGGAACGCCGTCGGCCGGTACGCATCTCGCCTCGCTGCACCGGCCGGCGACTACGCGAGGACTATTCGACCGATAGTGATCATCTCTTTCGTACGACGACGAAGTCGGCGAGCGCCGTGAACCGGTCCCGCACCTGCTCGGGCATGTCCACGGCGTTCAGGGCCTCGATGGCGACGGCGTGCTGGCGGCGGGCCTCCCCGGCGGTCCAGTCCCGGCCGCCGGCCTCCTCGATGAGCGCGGCGCGGGCCGCGAACTCCTCCTCGGAGAAGGTCGCGAAGTCGCTGCTCTTGGCGTCGGCGGCGAGGATCTCGCCGAGCTGCTCGGAGGCGGGGCCGCCCGCCGCGAGCGCCGCCACGACCGGCAGGGACTTCTTGCGCTGACGCAGATCGCTCCAGGTCTGCTTGCCGGTGGCGACCGGGTCGCCCCAGATGCCGAGGAGGTCGTCGACGGCCTGGAAGGCCAGGCCGAGGTGGTAGCCGTACTTCTCCAGGGTGTCGGCGGTGCGCTCGTCCGCGCCGCCGAGCACGGCGCCGATGGAGCTGGCGCAGGCCAGCAGGGCGCCGGTCTTGTTGCCCTCCATCTCCAGGCACTCCTCGACGCTGACGCGGTCGCGGTGCTCGTAGGAGATGTCCTGGGCCTGGCCGTCGATCAGGGCGCGGGTGGCGGTGGTCAGCCGGCGGGTGGCGCGGCCGGCCTCCGCGGTGCCGAGTTCGAGGAGGATCTCGTTGGCGAGGGCGAACAGGGCGTCGCCGACCAGGATCGCCTGGGCGGGGCCGTGCACCTTCCAGACGGTGTCGCGGTGCCGGCGCTGCTCGTCGCCGTCCATCAGGTCGTCGTGCAGGAGCGAGAAGTTGTGGACCAGCTCCACGGCGACCGCGCCGGGCACCCCGGTCCCGGGGGCGGCGCCGGTCACCTCGGCGGAGAGCACGGCGAGGGCGGGACGGACCGCCTTGCCGCCGTCGCCGTCGGTCGGGTTGCCCTGGGCGTCGATCCAGCCGAAGTGATAGGCGGCGACCGTGTCCATGGGCGGCGCCAGCCGGTCGACGGCCGCCCGGAGCACCGGAGTGGCCAGGGTGCGGCCGCGCTCCAGGAGCGCGGTGACGTCCACCGCGGTCCTGCGAGCGGCCGGCGAGGCCGGAGGCACAGTGGGCACAGTTTCTCCTCTTGTTGCGGTACCGGAGGGGGTGCGGGGGTGTGCCGAGCCGTGCTGATCGAGCATCAGGCCGCCTCCTCGAACGCGAAGAGCCGGTGGGGTCGGGGCCGGCCGAGGGCGCCGAGCACGGCGTCCGCCGCGTTCACGCCGCTGCGGACCGCACTCTCCATGGTCGCGGGCCACCCTGTGGCGGTCCACGCTCCGGCCAGGTACAGGCCGGGGGCTTCGGTGCGGGCGCCGGGACGCAGCCGCCCGACGCCGGGGGCGGGAGCGAACGTCGCGTGGCGCTCCCGGGTGACGAAGAAGTCCCTCACCCCGGCGCCGCGCGCGCGGGGCAGCAGCCGTTCGAGTTCGGGGAGATAGCGCGCGCGCAACTCGGCGACCGGGGTGTCGATCTCGTCCTGGGCGGTGGACTGGGACAGCGCGAGGTACTGGCCCTCGCGCAGCCCGGAGGCGTCGGTGCGGTCGAACACCCACTGCACGGGGGTGCCGAGCGCGGCGAGGAAGGGGGCGTCCAGCACCTTGCGGTCGTAGACGACATGGACGTTGAGGATGGGCGCGGTGCCGATCTCCCGCAGCCGTTCGGGGGCGTGCAGCGCCCCGGGCGGCAGCAGATCGCGGGTCTCGCCCTGCGGTACGGCGAGGACGACGGCGTCGGCGGTGAGCGTCTCGCCGGGAACCCGGACGCTCCAGCGCCCGTCCTCCTCGGCGGAGACGGAGGTGACCCGGGTGCGGACCTCGGTGCGCACGCCCGCGGAGTCGAGTTCCTTGCGGGCCAGCCGGTCGTGCAGGTCGCCCAGCGGGACATGGGCCCAGCCGATGTCGGCGGCGCCCGGGTCGGACAGCAGTCCGGTCTTGAACACCATCGCGGCGAGCGCGAGGGAGGCCTCGCCCGCCACCGCGTTGAGGGTGGCGACCCCGACCAGGTCCCACAGGGCCTCGACGGCGCGGGCCGACTGGCCGTGCGCGGTCAGCCAGCTGCCGAAGTCCTGCGCGTCCAGCGCCGGATCGGCGAGGTCGAGCCCCTTGAGCGCGAGCGCGGCCCGGCCCACCCGGGCCCGTTCGGCGAGGGAGAGATGCGGGTACGTGGCGAGGCTGCGCCCGAGGTGCAGGGGCACCGGCAGGGCGTCGCGACGCAGCCGGCCGAGCCGGCGTCCCGCGGGCCGTTCGACATCGACAACGGGCACGTCGAGACGATTTTGCAGAGGTGCCAGGGCGGCGCCCCCGATGCGGTCGAGGAACCAGCGGTAGGCGGTGCAGCAGCGCAGATAGACATGCTGGCCGTTGTCCACGGTGAGGTCGCCGCGCCGGAAGGAGAAGGCCAGACCGCCCAGGCGGGGACGGCCCTCCAGCAGGGTGACGCGCACGCCCGCGTCGGCGAGCGCGAGCGCGGCGGTGATCCCGGCGAGCCCGCCGCCGACGACGACCGTGTGCCGTCCGTCGGCGCCCTGCCGTCCGTCGCTCATCGTGCACCCTCCCCTGCCGCCCTGCCGTGGTAGGTGAACTGTGCACGGCGGGCGGTCGCACTCAGGGACGCCGCGCCGCAGCGGAGGGTTGCGTGCCGCTTTCCGTAGGTTCCTGTGGTTTCTCCGGCGGCTCCACCCCGACCCGCGGTGTCGCCCACGGCGCCCATCAGGCATGCCTCCTGACGGTCTGCCGTGAGACGTGCCGGGCGTCCAGTCCCGACAGTCCGCGCACGGCGACATAGGCCTTCTCGCGGCCGGGCAGCGAGACCCGGCCGCGCAGCACGGCGGCGGGGTCGCGTTCGATGCGGTCGAGGAGGCGCCGGTAGATGCCGGCCATGGCGGCGACACAGGCGCCGCTGCGCCGGTCGAGCAGGGGCAGCAGCCGGTAGCCCTCGGCGAACAGGGCCCGGGCCCGGCGCACCTCGAAGTGCACGAGTCCCGCGAAGTCGGAGCCCTCCGGCGGGGTCGGCCCGTCGAACCCGGCCGAGCAGCCGAACTTGGCGAGGTCGTCGGCGGGCAGATAGGTCCGGCCGCCGGCCGCGTCCTCGCGGACGTCCCGCAGGATGTTCGTCAACTGGAGCGCGAGCCCGAGCGTATCGGCGTACTCCGGCGCGCGCTCGGCGCCGCGCGCCCCGGGTTCCGTGCCGAACACACCGAGCGAGAGGCGTCCGATGGCGCCCGCCACACAGCGGCAGTACGCCTTCAGGTCGTCCCAGGTCTCGTAGGTCTCGCCGCGTACGTCCATCAGGACGCCGTCGATCAGTTCGTCCAGGCCGCCGAGCGGGACCGGGAAGACCCGCGCGGTGTGGGCGAGGGCGACCGCGACGGGGTCGGTGTCGTCCTCGTCGACCTCGCCGTCGCGGACCCGCGCGAGCAGAACGCGGGTGTCCTCGAGGCGGGACGCCTTGACCTTGTCCTCCAGCGCGCCGTCGCCGATGTCGTCGACGCGGCGCGAGAAGGCGTACAGCGCCGACATCGCGCGGCGTTTCGGTGTGGGCAGCAGCCGGATCCCGTAGGCGAAGTTACGGGCCTGCTGTCCGGTGACGGCCTCGCAGTAGCTGTAGGCGGCGAGTACCGGTGCGGACACGTGCGGTGACGACTCCACGGTCCGGATCACCCCTCTCCTCGCAGAGTCACGCCCACCTCGCGCAGCAGCCGGAGCTTGCCGGGCTTGGGCGGGCCGGGAAGTACGTCGTATCCGGCGGCGGCAATCGCGTGGACCGCCGCCCGTCCCCCTGCCACGAACCCTGCGAGCAGCAGCCTCAGCCTGCCGTGGACGCTACCCACGAGGGGGGCGCCTTCATTCAGCAGATCGCGGGCGCGTTGCGCCTCGAACGCGACCAGGGCGCGCACCGAGGCGCCCGCCGAGGGCGCGGCGAGATCCGCCTCCCGCACATGGAAGCGCTTCATGTCGGAGGCGGGCAGGTAGACCCGGTCGCGGCCGAGGTCCTCGGCCACGTCCTGGAGGTGTTCGACGATCTGCAGTGCGGTGCAGACCGCGTCGGAGCGGCGGATCCGCTCGGGGGTCGAGGTGCCGGTGACGGCGAGCACGAGACGGCCGACGGGGTTGGCGGACAGCTCGCAGTAGGCGAGGAGGTCGTCGTAGGTCTCGTAGCGCTTGACGAGCTGGTCCTGGCGGTTGGCGGCGATCAGCGCGAGGAACGGCTCGGGGGTCAGGGAGTGCCGGCGGACCGTGGGCAGCAGACCGCGCAGCAGGGGGTGGCGGGGTTCCCCGTGGGGTCCGGGGGACCGCTCGAACACGCGGAGCAGGTCGGTCTCGAAGGCGTCGAGGAGGAGCATGCGGTCCTCGGCGTCGGTGGCCGGAACGCCGAGGAGGGCTGCGTCGGCGCCGCCGGGGGCGAGGTCGCCGTCACCGATGTCGTCGACGAGGCGGGCGAAGCCGTAGACGGCCATGAGGTCCTCGCGCCAGGCGCGGGGCAGGAAGAACGGGGCGACGGGGAAGTTCTCGTCGGCGGCCTTGTCGAGGGTGCCGCGCCCGGGGCCGCCGGTACGGGGCACGGCCGGCGCCGTCATCGTTCGCTACCCGGGGCAGGGACGGCACGTACTGCGTTGAGCTGGGGAGTCTCCGTAGCCATTGCCGTCACATCTCCCGTTCTACACCGCCGACCCAAGACACACTATTTCGGACACGCCGCCCGGCTGTCCGCACGGCAGCCTCGACCGAGGGTGTCGCGCATTATCGCCCCACTTGACGCGTTTCGGGACCTGTCACAGCTTACGTTGTACAACGCAGCGAGGTTCGCGCGGGTGTCCCGCAGATCACAACAACACACCGATTGGCGTCAAGATTCCTACGCGGTCCCGGAGTTGACGCTTCCTTTGCAGACGCGGGGCCCCGCCGGACCGTTCCGGCGGGGCCCCGGGTCGCCACGCGCTACTTGCCCGTGAACTTCTCGTACTCCTTGAGGACCTCGTCGGTCGGTCCGTCCAGGCGGAGTTCGCCGCGTTCCAGCCACAGGACGCGGTCGCAGGTGTCGCGGATCGACTTGTTGCTGTGGCTGACCAGGAACACCGTGCCGGCGTGCTTGCGCAGCTCCCGGATGCGTTCCTCGGAGCGCCTCTGGAACTTGCGGTCGCCGGTGGCCAGGGCCTCGTCGATCATCAGGACGTCGTGGTCCTTGGCGGCGGCGATGGAGAAGCGCAGCCGGGCCTGCATGCCGGAGGAGTAGGTGCGCATCGGCAGGGTGATGAAGTCGCCCTTCTCGTTGATGCCGGAGAAGTCGACGATCTCCTGGAAGCGCTCCTTGACCTGCTCCCGGGACATGCCCATGGCGAGCCCGCCGAGGATGACGTTGCGCTCGCCCGTGAGGTCGTTCATCAGGGCCGCGTTGACGCCGAGCAGCGAGGGCTGGCCGTCGGTGTAGACCTTGCCGCTCTCCGGCGGCAGCAGACCGGCGATGGCCCGCAGCAGGGTGGACTTGCCGGAGCCGTTGGAGCCGATCAGGCCGATGGCCTCCCCGCGGTGGGCGACGAAGGAGACACCGCGGACCGCGTGCACCTTGCGCACACCGCGCGCCTCGTCGTCGGAGCCCCGCCTGATCATCCGGCTCAGCGCGGCGGTGGCGCTGCCCTTGCCCGTCTTCGCGCCGTTGACGCGGTAGACGATGTGCACGTCGTCGGCGATGACGGTGGGGATGTGCTGCCCCGGTACCTGCTCAGCCACGTCCGTACCTCTCCTCGGCCTTCCAGAAGTACAGGAAGCCGCCGACCGCGAGCAGCAGGGCCCAGCCGCCGGCGACGGCCCAGACGTGCTCGGGGAGGTTCTCGGCGCCGTACTCCTCGATGAGCGCGAAGCGCATGAGGTCCATGTAGATGGCGGCCGGGTTCCACTGCAGGACGTTGGCCACCCACTGCGGCTTGTCGGCGAGGAAGACGGGGATGGAGAACATCACGCCGGAGGCGTACATCCAGGTCCGCATCACGAACGGCATCAACTGGGCGAGGTCGGGGGTCTTCGCGCCGGCCCGGGCGAACACCAGCGCCAGTCCGGTGTTGAAGGCGAACTGCAGGATCAGCACCGGCACGATCAGCGCCCAGGAGGCGTCCGGGTAGCTGCCGAAGCCGATCACGACGACGAACATCACCAGCATCGAGTACAGCAGCTGCTGGAGCTGCTGGAGCGCGAAGGAGATGGGCAGCGAGGCACGCGGGAAGTGCAGGGCGCGCACGAGGCCGAGGTTGCCGGAGATCGCCCGGACCCCGCTCATCACGGAGCTCTGCGTGAAGGTGAACACGAAGACGCCCGTGACCAGGAACGGGATGTACACGTCCTTGGGCATGCCCCGGCTGGCGTTGAGCAGCACGCCGAAGATCATGAAGTACACGAACGCGTTCAGCAGCGGCGTCGCCACCTGCCACAGCTGGCCGAGCTTGGCCTGGCTGTACTGCGCGGTCAGCTTCGCCCGGGAGAACGCCAGGATGAAGTGCCGGCGTCCCCAGAGCTGGCGGACGTACTCCCGCACCGGGGGCCGGGCGCCGCTCACGGCCAGCCCGTACTTGGCGGCCAGCTGGGCGGCCGTCAGGCCCTCGTCGGGCGACGGAAGCGCGCTCACCGCGACTCCGCCGTCATGCGTTGTCTCACTCACAAGTAGGAAACTTTCGTCTTCGCGATGCACGGCCTTGACAGGGCCGGCATGAGCCGGGGGGCTCGCGGTCCGGCCGGGAGCCCTCTGGGACGAGCTTGTCAGATGACCGGGGGGCGGCCCAGTCTGGTCAGCCGCCACACCGTACGCCACTTCATGGGCCTGCGCGGCCCGCACGGTGTGGTCCAGCCTTCCCGGAAGCCGCCGCACCACGCCTTCAGCGCGGACCGCGAGGGCCGCCGGGCCAGGGTGAGCAGCAGCCACACCCCGAGATAGACCGGAACGAGCACGGCGGGCAGGTTGCGCCGGGCCAGCCAGACCCGGTTGCGCGCCACCATGCGGTGGTAGACCGCGTGCCGCGAGGGCGCGGTCGTGGGGTGGTACAGCACCATGTCGGACCGGTAGTCGATCATCCAGCCCGCGTCGAGGGCCCGCCAGGCGAGGTCGGTCTCCTCATGGGCGTAGAAGAACTCGTCCGGCAGTCCACCCACGTCCGCGAAGACCTTCGTACGGACGGCGTTGGCGCCGCCGAGGAAGGTGGTGACCCGGGAGGAGCGCATCGGGTCGGCGGCCCGCAGCCGCGGGACGTGCCGGCGCTGGGTGACTCCGGTGTCCGGGTCGGCGATGCGGAAGCTGACGATGCCGAGCCCCGGGTCGGCGGTGAAGGCCCGCCGGCACAGCTCGGCGGTGTCCTTGCGGGCCAGCAGGCCGTCGTCGTCCAGGAAGAGCAGGACGTCGGCGTCCCGGCCGCCCGGGCCGAAGGCCTCGATGCCGACGTTGCGGCCGCCGGGGATGCCGAGGTTCTCGGGCAGTTCGACCGTGCGCACGCCGTCGGGGACGTCCGGGACGGGCGAGCCGTTGCCGACCACGACGACCTGGACCGGGTCGCCGTCCTGCCCCGCGACCGAGTCGATCAGGTCCCTCAGCTCGTCGGGGCGGTTGCCCATGGTGATGATCACCGCCCCGACCTTCAGGGCGCTCACTTGAGCCTGCTCGACGCGAGGATCGAAACCAGGTGCAGCAGGGTCTGGAGCAGGGCGATGCCGGCGAGTACGGCGACGCCGAGGCGGGTGAAGAAGAGGTCGCCGCGGATCTGGTCGGCTATCGCCAGGGCCAGGATCAGCAGGGACGCCTCGATGCCGAGGATCAGCCGGTGGAACTTCAGCGCGGCGGCGGCCCGGCGGGCCAGTGCCATGCCGGAGGAGCGCATCTCGGCGGCGGCCTCCTTGACCGGCTCCTTGCCGGTCTGGTGGCGGGCGACGCCGACCAGGTCGGTCTCGGCCTTGATCAGGATCGCGCCGAGCGCGGCCAGGGTGCCGAGGAAGGCCCACAGCCAGTCGATGCGGCCGCTCCCCCACAGGTCCGCGGCGCGCAGCCCGAGGCCGACGAGCACGGCGGCGTCGGTGAGGTACGCGCCGACGCGGTCGAGGTAGACCCCGTTCAGCGAGTACATCTTCTTCCAGCGCGCGATCTCGCCGTCCACGCAGTCCAGCAACAGGTACAGCTGGACGCAGAGGACGCCGAGGACGGCGCCCGGGATCCCCGGCACGAGGAGTGCCGGGGCCGAGAGCACGCCGAAGACGGTCATCAGGTACGTGAGCTGGTTGGGCGTGACCCTGGTGTTCACCAGGTAGCGGTCCACCCGCAGGGACACCTCACGCATGTAGAGGCGTCCCATCCAGTGCTCACCGCTGCGCCGGTCCTTCACCCCCGGAGGGTGGACGACCGGTCTGAGTTCAGCTACCGATGGCCTTGACATAGTCGGCGTAGATGTCCTTGATCTGGTCGGTCTTGAGGTCGAGGTGTTCGAGGATCGTGTAGCGGCCGGGCCGGGTCTCGGGGGCGAACTCCACGGCGCGGACGAACTCGTCCACGGTGAAGCCGATCTCCTCCGGGAGCACCGGCAGTCCGTGCCGTCGGAGCACCTGTGCCGTGTAGGCGGACTCCTCGTGCGCCCCGCGCAGGTACATCGCGAAGGCGGCGCCGAGGCCGCACTGCTCGCCGTGGCTGGCGGCGCGCCGGGGGTAGAGCAGGTCGAAGGCGTGGTTGATCTCGTGGCAGGAGCCCGAGGCGGGCCGTGAGTCGCCCGAGATCGACATCGCGACGCCGGTGAGGACCAGCGCCTCCGCGAGCACCTGGAGGAAGGCGTCGTCGCCGATGCCGCCCGGGTGCCGCAGCACCGCCTCGCCGGCCTGGCGGGCCATCGCCGAGGCGAGCCCGTCGATCTTCTCGCCGGTGACGCGGTTGGAGAGTTCCCAGTCCGCGATCGAGTTGATGTTGGAGATGGCGTCGCCGATGCCGGCCCGGACGAAGCGTGCCGGGGCCTCGCGGATGACGTCCAGGTCGATCACGACGGCGATCGGGTTGGGCACGCCGTAGGAGCCGCGGCCCGCGTCGTTGTCGAGGGTGGCGACCGGGGAGCACAGGCCGTCGTGCGCGAGGTTCGTGGGCACGGCGACCAGCGGGAGGCCGACCCGTGCCGCGGCGAACTTTGCGCAGTCGATGATCTTGCCGCCGCCCAGGCCCACGACGGCGTCGTAGTGGCCGGCCTTTATGTCGCCGGCCAGCCGGACGGCGTCGTCGAGGGTGCCGCCGCCGACCTCGTACCAGGTGGCACCGGGCAGCAGGGGGGTGAGCCGCTCGCGCAGCCGGGCGCCCGAGCCGCCGCTGACGGCGACGGCGAGCCTGCCGGAGTGCGAGATGCGCTCGTCGGCGAGGACGCATCCCAGGTCGTCGAGGGCACCCGGGCGGATGTCGACGACGAGCGGCGAGGGGATGAGCCGGGTCAGTACTGGCACGCGATCTCCCGTCCTCGGGCGAGATCGTCGTGGTTGTCGATCTCGACCCAGTCGACGGCACCGATGGGCGCGACGTCGATCCGGAAGCCACGGTTCACCAGCTCCTGGTAGCCGTGCTCGTAGAACTGCTGCGGGTCGGTCTCCCACACGGTCTTCAGCGCGTCGGCCAGTTCGGGGGCGGCGTCGCCCTCGATGAGCGTGACGCCGATGTACTCGCCGGTGGCCTCGGCCGGGTCCATCAGCTTGGTGATCTTCGTCATGCCCCGCTCGGGGTCGACGACGACCTTCATCTCCTCGTCGGCGAGGGACTTCACGGTGTCCAGGGCGAGGATGATCCGCCGGCCCTCGCCGCGGGCGGCGAGCAGCGTCTTCTCGACGGAGACCGGGTGCACGGTGTCGCCGTTGGCGAGGATCACGCCGTCCTTGAGGGCGTCACGGCCGCACCACAGGGAGTAGGCGTTGTTCCACTCCTCGGCCTTGTCGTTGTCGATCAGGGTGAGCTTGAGGCCGTACTTCGCCTCCAGCGCCTCCTTGCGCGCGTACACGGCCTCCTTGCGGTAGCCGACGATGACCGCGACCTCGGTCAGCCCGATCTCGGCGAAGTTGCCGAGGGTCAGGTCCAGGACCGTGGGCTCGCCCTCTATGCCCGCGGGCCCCACCGGCACCAGCGCCTTGGGCAGGCTGTCGGTGTAGGGGCGCAGACGCCGTCCGGCGCCGGCCGCCAGCACGAGGCCGATCATGCGGGTTCTCCTTCGTCGTGTACGGCGGGGGCCCCTGCGGACACCCAGAAGCGGATGCTCTCGACGAGCACCACGAGGGCGACGGCCACGGCGAGAACCGTGAGCGCAACCGTGAACTGCGGGGCGGTGAGCAGGGCGGCCAGCACCGCCACGAGCAGCGTCCGCCCCTCCTGCCCCCCTACGGCGCGCACCAGCCAGGCCGGCGGCGCTCCGGCGTCGCCGCGGATGCGGTACACCGTGTCGTAGTGATGGTAGGCGACGGCGGCCACCAGCCCGAAAGCCGCAGGAAGGGCTCCGTTCACCTCGGACTTCGCCGCGAGGATCAGGACGGTGAGGTATTCGCCGGCCCGGAAGAGCGGGGGGACGAGCCAGTCGAGGGCGCCCTCGAGGGGGCGCGAGACGGCTTCGGCCGAGGCCAGGACGTAGGCACCGGCCATCAGGACGGTCCACCAGCCCGGTCCCCACAGCCAGGATCCCGCCACGACCAGGACGAGGCCCCCGGCGGCGCTGAGCGGCGCCAGGTGGCCGCCCGTGCCGCGCAGGACGCGGGCCAGCCCCTGGGCGAGGGGGCCGCTGTCGGTCAGGTCCGCCAGCGCCTGCGCGGCCCGGTCGGTGCGCCTGGCCTTGCGGGTCACCGAGCGCAGCACCCGCCCGGCCGTCGTGTACGTGGCCGCGAAGGCGCAGCCCACGAGCAGCGCGTAGAAGGTGATCCGGGGGGTCGTGGCGGCCGTCAGGACGGCGATCATGGCCCAACGTTCACCGATGGGCAGGACGATCATCCGCCGCACCCAGACCGTCCAGCCGACGCTGTCGAGCTTGTCGGAGAGGGCGGCGGTGGGGCTGGTGTTGGCGGTGGCGTCGTGGTTCGCCTCGTTGAAGGAGAAGTCGACCACGTGCCGGCAGGTCTGGAGGATCATCGCGCCGAGCGCGAGCGCCCATACGTCGTCGCCGCCCTTCGCCGCTCCCAGCGCGAGGCCGGCGTAGTAGGCGTACTCCTTGATCCGGTCGAACGTGGCGTCGAGCCAGGCGCCGAGCGTGGAGTACTGCAGGGAGTAGCGGGCGAGCTGCCCGTCGGTGCAGTCGAGCACGAAGGACGCGATGAGCAGGACGCCGGCCGCGGCGAAGCCGCCCCGGGTGCCGGTGGCCGCGCACCCGGCCGCGATCAGCGCGGTGATCAGGGAGGCGGTGGTGACCTGGTTGGGGGTGAGGCCCCGGCGGGCGCACCAGCGGGCGATGTAGCGGGAGTACGGGCTGATGCAGTACGTGGTGAAGAAGCCGTCGCGGGCCTTCACGGCCGACTTCAGGCGTACGGCCTCGTCGTCGACGGAGGCGACGGCCTGCCGTGCCTCGTTGCGGGCCTGGGGGTCGGCGGGGACCTCGGCGACGAGGCTGCCGAGCTCGGGGCGGTGGACGCCCTCGCCGTCGGCGTCGAGGCCGGTGACGACCCGGTCGGCGAGGCTGTCCACGGCGAGTGCGGTGCCGCCGCCCGCGGCGTTCTCGCGGGCCAGCGCGCGGGTGAGGGCCGGGCGGCCGGCGGACTGCGCGGTGAGCGCGCCGGGGATCGCGGCGAGCGGGAAGCGCGGGTCGGTGAGGCCGAGGCGCAGGGCGTGCAGATGGCCGACGAAGCGGGCGTCGACGACGGCGACCCGGTCCTGGGCCGGCACCTCGGCGAGCAGCGCCTCGGTGTCGGCGCTGCCGGCGGCGAGCCGGACGTCGAAGCCGAGGGAGCGCAGATCGCCCTCGATCGACGATCCGGGGACCGGCTGACCGGTGAGGATGGCGGTCGGCAACCGAACTCACTCCCTGGGTCCCGACGCGTCCGCGCCGGTCGTGTACACGATGGGGGCGCCCTGGGCGTGCCCCGGTCGGGGCCGGGCGGGCGGCATGTCGGCAGAGGCTATCGGATGCCGGGAAGGCCGCGTTCACCGGCCGTTCAGCTCCGGTCAACGCGGTCGGACGGCACTGGTTTGAACCGGCCTTTGCCGAGATCATCATCATCGATCGGCGGCCCGCCCGACAAACCGCGGCGGTCCCCGGGCGCGCGCCACGGGGCCAGGTGTCTGACATGGGGGACATTGCGGGCGGCGCGGGGCCTCGGCATAGGGTGGGCGGCCATGACGTGGCTGATCACCGGCGGAGCCGGATACATAGGGGCCCATGTGGCGCGGGCCATGACGGGCGCCGGGGAGCGCGTCGTCGTCCTGGACGACCTCTCGGCCGGCGTTCCGGCCCGGCTGCCGGCGGACGTCGCCCTGGTGCGGGGCTCCGCGCTGGACCCGGCCCTGCTCAAGGAGGTCCTGGCCGGGCACGCCGTGACGGGTGTGGTGCATCTGGCCGCGCACAAGCAGGTCGCCGAGTCGGTCGCGCAGCCGACCCGCTACTACCGGGAGAACGTCGGCGGTCTGGCCACGCTCCTGGAGGCGGTGGCCGAGGCCGGGGTGCGGCGGTTCGTGTTCTCCTCGTCGGCGGCCGTCTACGGCAACCCGGACGTGGACCTCATCACGGAGGACACCCCGTGCGCCCCGGTGAACCCGTACGGCGAGACCAAGCTCGCCGGGGAGTGGCTGGTGCGGGCGGCCGGGCGGGCGCACGGCATCACGACGACGTGTCTGCGCTACTTCAACGTGGCGGGCGCCGCCGCGCCCGAGCTGGCCGACACCGGGGTGTTCAACGTCGTGCCGATGGTCTTCGACCGGCTGACCCGCGCGCAGGCCCCGCGGATCTTCGGCGACGACTATCCGACGCCGGACGGCACCTGTGTGCGGGACTACATCCATGTCGCGGACCTGGCCGAGGCGCATCTCGCGGCGGCCCGCCGGCCGGCCGGCGACGGGGGCGACCTGACCGTGAACATCGGGCGCGGCGAGGGTGTCTCGGTGCGCGAGCTGGTCACGCTGATCGGCGAGGTGACCGGCGACACACGGCCCGCGGTGGTCGAGGGGCGGCGCCCGGGTGACGCGCCGCGCGCGGTCGCCTCGGCCGGGCTGGCCGCGCGGGAACTGGGCTGGACGGCCCGGCACGGGGTGCGCGAGATGGTGGAGTCGGCCTGGCGGGGCTGGCTGCTCCACCAGGGCTGAGCGGCCAGTGAGGGTGCCCTGACCTGCGGTTCGTTTACGCAGGTCAGGGCACATGACAACGGTGTTCAGTGCCGCGTTGCCGGATACCCCCCACCCGTAGTTCACTGTGATCCCGGGCGACCACAGGAGGGTGTTTCCCATGGGGGCTGGGCACGACCACGGCCACGGACACACGCATGCGCCGACCACCGGTACGGCCGCGGCGGCGTACCGCGGCAGACTGCGCGTGGCGCTGGCGATCACGCTCGGCGTCATGGTGGTCGAGATCGTCGGCGGGCTCCTCGCCGACTCCCTCGCACTGATCGCGGACGCGGCGCACATGGCGACGGACGCGCTGGGCCTGGGCATGGCGCTGCTCGCCATCCACGTCGCGAACCGGCCCGCGAGCACCAACCGCACCTTCGGGTACGCCCGCGCCGAGATCCTGGCCGCGCTCGCCAACTGTCTGCTGCTGCTCGGCGTCGGCGGGTACGTCCTGTACGAGGCGGTGCGGCGGTTCGTCACCCCGGCCGGCACCGAGGGCGGGCTGATGATCTGGTTCGGCGCCATCGGCCTGGTCGCGAACATGATCTCGCTCACGCTGCTGATGCGGGGTCAGGCGGAGAGCCTGAACGTGCGCGGGGCGTTCCTGGAGGTGGCGGCGGACGCGCTGGGCTCGGTCGCGGTGCTGATCTCGGCCGTGGTGATCCTCACCACCGGCTGGGAGTACGCCGACCCGATCGCCTCGCTGGTGATCGGTCTGATGATCGTGCCGCGCACGGTGAAGCTGCTGCGCGAGACGCTGGACGTGCTGCTGGAGGCGGCGCCCAAGGACGTCGACATGGCGGAGGTGCGGGCCCACATCGTCGCGCTGGACGGGGTGGAGGACGTGCACGATCTGCACGCCTGGACGATCACCTCGGGGATGCCGGTGCTGTCGGCGCACGTGGTGGTGCGCTCGGACGTGCTGAACGCGATCGGCCACGAGAAGATGCTGCACGAGCTCCAGGGCTGCCTCGGCGACCACTTCGACGTGGAGCACTGCACCTTCCAGCTGGAGCCGGTGGGCCACGCGGAGCACGAGGCGCGGCTCTGCCACTGAGCCAGTGATTCGCACACCTGTTCAGGACGGTTCCTCACCCGGGGCCCCGGGCAAGATCACCCGCGGGGCCCGCCGTCGTCCCGCGGGGGACGGGCGCGGCGTTCGTGCGAAGCGCCGGGCGGACCGGGCTCGTACGGCAGACTGGGGACGCGAGGACCGATGCTAAGGATGGGTATGCCGATCACACCTGCCACCGCGACGCACAGCTCGTCGAGCGGCACCGCGGAAGCGATTTTGCTGGAACTGGTCGACGAGGACGGCGTGACGATCGGCACCGAGGAGAAGCTCGCGGCCCACCGGCCGCCGGGGCGGCTGCACCGGGCGTTCTCGGTATTTCTCTTCGACGAGCGGGGCAGGCTGCTGCTCCAGCAGCGGGCGCTCGGCAAGTACCACTCCCCCGGCGTGTGGTCCAACACCTGCTGCGGCCACCCCTACCCGGGCGAGGCGCCCTTCGCGGCGGCCGCGCGGCGCACGTTCGAGGAGCTGGGGGTGTCGCCGTCGCTGATGGCGGAGGCGGGCACGGTCCGCTACAACCATCCGGACCCGGCGTCGGGCCTGGTGGAGCAGGAGTACAACCACCTCTTCGTCGGGCTGGTGCAGTCGCCGCTCGGGCCGGACCCGGAGGAGGTCGGCGACACGGCCTTCGTGACCCCCGACGAGCTGGCCGAACGGCACGCGAAGGATCCGTTCTCCGCGTGGTTCATGACCGTGCTGGACGCGGCCCGGCCCGCCGTGCGGGAGCTGACGGGGCCGTCGGCCGGCTGGTGAGCCGACGGGCGGTCAGGGCAGCCGTACGGGCTTGAGCGGCAGTGCGGCCCAGATCACCTTGCCGCCGCCGGAGGTGTGCTCGACGTCGCAGACCCCGCCCGCCTCCCTGGTGATCTCCCGCACCAGCAGCAGCCCGCGGCCGTTGGTCTCCTCGTGGTCGGCCTCCAGGGCCGTCGGGCGGTAGGGGTGGTTGTCCTCGACGGCCACCCGCACCCACTCGGCCCCCACCGCCACCTCCACCGCGAGCGTCGGCGACAGCAGCGCCGCGTGCCGGACGGCGTTGGTGACGAGTTCCGAGACGATCAGCAGCAGCCCCTGGACCAGGTCCTCCGAGACCGGCACCCCCTGGCGCAGGAGCAGGTCGCGCACGGCGTGCCGGGCCTGGGGGACGGAGGCGTCCACGGCCGGTGCGGTGAAACGCCAGACGCCTTCGTAGGGCAGCGGCCGCTGCGCCGGGTCCGCCAGGGACTCGGGAGGTGCGTCCGCGCCGCCCTCGGGGCGTGGGTCGGGCCCGCGCCCGTGGTTGTCCATCGTCCGGTCGCCGCCCTCGCGCTCGATTGTCACCACACGTCGAGTGTTGGCAACGAGCTGCGTCACACCTCCCGACTGACCAGAAGTCAGCCATTATCGAGCGTTCCCGACCACCCTTGTCCGGGGAAGTCGCGGCCGTGACCGACCCTGATCCGATGGTGCCGCTTTCGCGCACTCTTCGGGTTGTACGGGTTCGGCGGCCCCCTCGGTCCCCCTCGCCCGTTTCGTCCCCCGAGGCCGCTGTGACCGGGACCGGGGCGCGGAGGCTAGCATCCGGGCCATGGAGCCCGAACTGCTGCACGGCGTCACCGACGGGGTCGCCACCGTCGTCCTGCACCACCCGGCGAAGCGCAACGCCATGACCGCGCCGATGTGGGCCGCGCTGCCGCCGCTGCTGGAGAAGCTGGCCGCCGATCCCGGGGTCCGGGCGCTGGTGCTGACCGGCGCGGGCGGCACCTTCTGCGCGGGCGCCGACATCTCCACGCTCCAGGGCTCCCCGGACGAGGCCCAGGAACTGGCCGTACGGGCCGAGGAGGCACTCGCGGCGTTCCCCAAGCCGACGCTGGCCGCCGTGAAGGGGCACTGCGTGGGCGGGGGCGCCCAGCTCGCGGCGGCCTGCGATCTGCGGTTCGCCGAGGAGGGCGCGCTGTTCGGGGTGACACCGGCCAACCTCGGGATCGTCTACCCGTCCTCCGCCACCCGCCGGCTGGTGGCCCTCGTCGGCCCCGCCGCCGCCAAGTACCTGCTGTTCTCCGGTGAGTTGATCGACACCGAGCGGGCGCTGCGCACCGGTCTGGTCGACGAGGTGCTGCCGCCCGACGCACTCGACGAGCGGGTCGCGGAGTTCACCCGGGTCCTCGTCTCGCGCTCCCGGCTGACCCAGGCGGCCGCGAAGGAGTTCGCGAACGGCCGCACGGACCGCGACGCCCACTGGGCCGCGCAGGCCCGGCTCGCCGGCGACGCCGCGGAGGGCGTCGCCGCCTTCCTGGAACGCCGGGAACCGCGCTTCACCTGGACCGTCACGTCAGGATGAACCGGCTGCGGGACCGCAGCGCGTCGACGAGGTGCGCGGGGGCCTTGTGCGGGGCGCCGGCGTCGTAGGGCGGCTGCGGGTCGTACTCCGTGGCCCAGCTGTACGGCCCGGGCGTGGTCGTCGCCCGCGATCCGGCCGAGCAGGGCGAGCCCCATGTCGATGCCGGCGGAGACGCCAGCCGCGGTGACGTACTTGCCGTCGACGACGACGCGTTCGCCGGTCGGTTCGGCGCCGTACGCCGCGAGCCGTTCCAGGGCCAGCCAGTGCGAGGTGGCGCGGCGGCCCCGCAGGAGTCCGGCGGCGGCCAGCAGCAGGGAGCCGGTGCACACGGACGTCGTCCAGGTGCTGGTGGCGTCCGCGGCGCGCAGCCACTCCAGCAGCGGCTCGTGCTCCATCAGGTCGCTCTGCCCGGGACCGCCCGATACCACCAGCACGTCCGGGCGGGGTACGTCGGCGAGCGCCCGGTCGGCGACGACGGCGAGGCCGCCCCGGTCGGTGCGCACGGGGCCGGGGCGCAGCGACACGAACACGGTCTCCGCCTCCGGGGTCCGGGCGAGCATCTCGTAGGGGCCCACGGCGTCCAGGGCGGTGAAGCGGTCGTAGACGAGGATCGCGATCTGCATCGGATTCTGCATCGGGTTCCCTTCCCGGTGGTTCAGTGGACGGATGCCGGGCGGAAGCGGCGGCGGTACTCCGCGGGGGCCGTGCCGAGCGTCCTGACGAAGGCGCGCCGCATCGCCTCGGGGGTGCCGTAGCCGCTGGCGCGGGAGATCTCCTCGACGCCGTCGGCGGTGTCCTCGAGGAGCCGGCGGGCGTGTTCGAGGCGGACCCGGTCGACGTAGCGGCCGGGGGTGGTGCCGGTGTCGGCGCGGAAGGCACGGGCGAAGTGGCGCGGTGAGAGCCGGGCACGGGCGGCGAGCGCCTCGACGCTCAGGTCGGCGCCGGGGTGCTCGGTGATCCAGTGCTGGATCTCCCGCAGCGGCCCGCTCCGCGCGGTCCGGGCGGCCGGCTGGGCACGGAACTGGGCCTGGTTGCCCGGCCGGCGCAGGAAGACGACCAGATGGCGGGCCACGGCCAGCGCGGCGTCCCGCCCGAGGTCCTCCTCGACCAGGGCGAGCGCCAGGTCGATGCCGGAGGTGACGCCCGCCGAGGTGTAGACCCGGCCGTCCCGGACGTAGATCGGATCGGGGTCGACCCGGACGGCGGGATGGTCGCGGGCGAGGGTGTCGCCGTAGGCCCAGTGGGTCGTCACCCGGCGGCCGTCGAGCAGCCCGGCCGCCGCGAGCGGGATCGCGCCGGTGCACACCGAGACCAGGCGCTCCGCGCGCGGGGCGTGCGCCCGGAGCCAGTCGGTCAGCTCCGGGATCTCCCGGCGGGCGCCCCGGCCGCCCGGGACCACGAGGGTGTGCGGTGCACGCGCACGCGTGAGGGCCTCGTCGGGGACGACCGTCAGCCCGCTGGAGGTGCGCACCGGGGCACCGTCCAGGGAGGCCGTGCGGACGCGGTAGGAGCCCGGGGTGTGCCGCTCGGCACCCGTGAAGACCTCCAGGGGGCCGGTGACGTCGAGACTCTGGACGTCGTCGAACAGCACGAAGAGAACGGTGCGGACGGTGCGCTGCGCCATGGGCACGATTCTTCGCGGCGCGCGCCGAGGGCGGCAAGGACGAATACCCCACCTTTTCTGCCATGCGGGGCGATGTCGTCGGGGCGGCGGCGGGTTGTCGGTGCCACCTGCCACAATTGCGGCGCAACCTCAGTGGAGAAGGCGGTACGGGCTCGTGACGACACCGGGATCCCTCGAAGCAGGGTCCATCGAAGGCAGGATCGCCGAGGAGCTCGGCGTACGGGAACGGCAGGTCAAGGCCGCCGTGGAGCTGCTGGACGGCGGCTCGACGGTGCCCTTCATCGCCCGGTACCGCAAGGAAGCGACCGAGATGCTCGACGACGCGCAGCTGCGCACGCTCGAGGAGCGGCTGCGCTATCTGCGGGAGCTGGAGGAGCGGCGCACCGCAATCCTGGAGTCGGTGCGCGAGCAGGGCAAGCTCACCGAGGCGCTGGAGGCGCAGATCCGCGGCGCCGAGACGAAGGCGCGGCTGGAGGACGTCTACCTCCCGTACAAGCCCAAGCGGCGCACCAAGGCGCAGATCGCGCGCGAGGCGGGTCTGGAGCCGCTGGCCGAGGGCCTGCTCGGCGACCCGGGCGTGGAGCCGCTCGCGGCGGCGGCCGCGTTCATCGACGCCGACAAGGGCGTCGCCGATCCGCAGGCCGCGCTGGAGGGCGCGCGGGCGATCCTGACCGAGCGGTTCTCGGAGGACGCCGACCTGATCGGCGAGCTGCGCGAGCGGATGTGGGGGCGGGGGCGGATGGCCGCCAGGGTGCGCGACGGCAAGGAGGAGGCGGGCGCGAAGTTCGCCGACTACTTCGACTTCGCCGAGCCGTTCACCGAGCTGCCCTCGCACCGGATCCTGGCGATGCTGCGGGGCGAGAAGGAGGAGGTCCTCGACCTCGCCCTGGAGCCGGATGAGCCCTCCGAGCAGCCCGGACCGTCGTCGTACGAGGGGATCGTCGCGTCGAGGTTCGGCATCGCCGAGCGCGGCCGGCCGGGCGACAAGTGGCTGACGGACACCGTCCGCTGGGCCTGGCGGACCCGCATCCTCGTCCACCTCGGCATCGATCTGCGGCTGCGGCTGCGCACGGCCGCCGAGGACGAGGCGGTGAACGTGTTCGCCGCGAACCTGCGGGACCTGCTGCTCGCGGCGCCCGCCGGCACGCGCGCGACGCTGGGTCTCGACCCCGGTTTCCGCACGGGCGTGAAGGTGGCCGTGGTGGACGCGACCGGCAAGGTCGTCGCGACGGACGTCATCTACCCGCACGTCCCGGCCAACAAGTGGGACGAGGCGCTCGCCAAGCTGGCGCGGCTGGCGCAGGAGCACGCGGTCGAGCTGGTCGCGATCGGCAACGGCACGGCGTCCCGGGAGACCGACAAGCTCGCCGGTGAGCTGATCACCCGGCACCCGGAGCTGAAGCTCACCAAGGTGATGGTGTCCGAGGCGGGCGCCTCGGTGTACTCGGCCTCCGCGTTCGCCTCGCAGGAGCTGCCCGGCATGGACGTCTCGCTGCGCGGCGCGGTCTCCATCGCGCGCCGGCTCCAGGACCCGCTGGCCGAGCTGGTGAAGATCGACCCGAAGTCGATCGGCGTGGGCCAGTACCAGCACGACCTGTCCGAGGTGAAGCTGTCGCGTTCGCTGGACGCGGTGGTGGAGGACTGTGTGAACGGCGTCGGGGTGGACGTCAACACGGCGTCGGCGCCCCTGCTCGCCCGGGTCTCCGGCATCACCTCCGGGCTCGCCGAGAACATCGTGGCGCACCGGGACGCCAACGGGCCGTTCTCCTCCCGTACGGAGCTGAAGAAGGTGTCGCGGCTCGGTCCCAAGGCCTACGAGCAGTGCGCGGGCTTCCTGCGGATCCGGGGCGGCTCCGACCCGCTGGACGCCTCCAGCGTGCACCCGGAGGCGTACCCGGTGGTACGGCGCATGGTGAAGACCTCCGGCCAGGAGGTGGCCTCCCTCATCGGCAACACGGGGGTGCTGCGCTCGCTGCGGCCCGCGGACTTCGTGGACGACACGTTCGGTCTGCCGACCGTCGGGGACATCCTCAGGGAGCTGGAGAAGCCGGGGCGCGACCCCCGGCCCGCCTTCAAGACGGCCACCTTCAAGGAGGGCGTGGAGAAGATCTCCGACCTTGCGCCCGGGATGGTCCTGGAGGGCGTCGTGACGAACGTGGCGGCCTTCGGCGCGTTCATCGACATCGGTGTCCACCAGGACGGGCTGGCGCATGTCTCGGCGCTGTCGAAGACGTTCGTCAAGGACCCGCGGGACGTGGTCAAGCCGGGTGACATCGTCAAGGTGAAGGTCCTCGACGTCGACATCCCGCGCAAGCGGATCTCGCTCACCCTCCGGCTGGACGACGAGGCGGCCGCCCAGGGCCAGGACCGCTCCTCCGGCGGCGGACGGCCGCAGCGGGGCGGCGGACGCCCGCCGCAGCAGCGGCAGCAGCAGCAGGGCGACCGGCGCGGCGGGAACGGCGGTCAGCGCGGGGGCGGCGGCTCGCGCCAGGCACCGCCGCCGGCCAACAGCGCGATGGCCGACGCCCTGCGCAAGGCGGGCCTGCTCGACCCGAAGAAGGGCCGCGGCTGACCTGACCGCGGGCCCCGGTTCCCGACAGGGCGCCGGGGCCCTTGCCCCTCGTACAGTGACGGTATGACCACTTCGCGTGTCCGCACCTGGACCGTCACGGCGAGCGGCGGTTACGAGACCGCGTGGACCGAGACCGGCGAGGGCCTGCTGCGGGCCCGGGGGCGCGCGGTCGGCACCCGGCCGGAGCCGTACTGGGTGTCGTACGACCTCGACACCGCCGACGGTTTCACGACCCGGCGGCTGCGGGTGACGGTGGAGACCGCCGAGCGGACCAGGTCGCTGGATCTACGGCACGACGGCCGGGGCGGCTGGACGGCCGACGGGGAGCCGCTGCCCGGCTTCCAGGACGCCGTCGACTGCGATCTGGGCCTGTGCCCGCTCACCAACACCCCGCCGGTGCTCCGGCACGACCTGCACCGGACACCGGGCGAGCGACGCCTGCTGACGGCCTGGGTGTCGGTACCGGCCCTCACCGTACGACCCTCCTGGCAGACCTACACCCACCTCGGACCGGACGAACGGGGCACCCGGGTACGGTTCACGTCCGGCAGCTTCCGCACCGAGATCATCTTCGACCGGGACGGCTTCGTACAGGACTACCCTGACCTGGCCACACGGCTCGCTTGAAAGCCGTCGGGCACGGCCCGACGAGACTCATGCGCCTCATCCGGGCCAG
Source organism: Streptomyces sp. NPDC005811 (assembly GCF_040630405.1). Classification (NCBI taxonomy): domain Bacteria; kingdom Bacillati; phylum Actinomycetota; class Actinomycetes; order Kitasatosporales; family Streptomycetaceae; genus Streptomyces; species Streptomyces sp. NPDC005811. The sequence goes on along the minus strand of NZ_JBEXXK010000003.1, from coordinate 37,886 downwards.
GCCGGAGGGCAGCGCCCGGGCACCCGCGTCCGGCCAGGCGCCTAGCGTTCCGTCACCTTGCCGGACGCCACCTCCAGGCGGCGGGTGACATGGACCGCGTCCAGCATGCGGCGGTCGTGGGTGACGAGGAGGAGCGTGCCCTCGTAGGCGTCGAGGGCCGACTCCAGTTGTTCGATGGCGGGCAGGTCCAGGTGGTTCGTGGGCTCGTCGAGGACGAGGAGGTTGACGCCGCGGCCCTGGAGGAGGGCGAGGGCGGCGCGGGTGCGCTCGCCGGGTGACAGGGTGGCCGCCGGCCGCAGGACGTGGTCCGACTTCAGACCGAACTTGGCCAGCAGGGTGCGGACCTCGACCGGTTCGGTGTCGGGGACGGCCGCGGAGAAGGCGTCCAGCAGGGACTCCGTGCCGTGGAACAGTTTGCGCGCCTGGTCGACCTCGCCCACCAGGACGCCCGAGCCGAGCGCCGCGTGCCCGCCGTCCAGGGGGATCCGGCCGAGGAGCGCGGCGAGCAGGGTCGACTTGCCCGCGCCGTTCGCACCGGTGACCGCGACCCGGTCGGCCCAGTCGATCCGGAGGGTCACCGGGCCGAAGGCGAAGTCGCCCCGCCGTACCTCCGCGTCCCGCAGGGTGGCGACCACCGCCCCGGAGCGCGGGGCGGCCGCGATCTCCATGCGCAGCTCCCACTCCTTGCGGGGCTCCTCGACGACCTCCAGGCGCTCGATCATGCGCTGGGTCTGCCGGGCCTTCGCGGCCTGCTTCTCACTGGCCTCGCTGCGGAACTTTCGGCCGATCTTGTCGTTGTCGTTGTTCGCCTTGCGCCGGGCGTTCTTCACGCCCTTGTCCATCCAGGACCGCTGCATCTGGGCGCGGTCCTGGAGGGCGGAGCGCTTGTCGGCGTACTCCTCGTAGTCCTCGCGCGCGTGCCGGCGGGCCACGTCCCGCTCCTCCAGATAGGCGTCGTAGCCGCCGCCGTAGAGGTTGATCCGCTGCTGGGCGAGGTCGAGTTCGAGGACCTTGGTGACGGTGCGGGTGAGGAACTCGCGGTCGTGGCTGACGACGACGGTGCCCGCGCGCAGTCCGGTCACGAAGCGTTCGAGGCGCTCCAGGCCGTCGAGGTCGAGGTCGTTGGTGGGCTCGTCGAGGAGGAAGACGTCGTAGCGGGACAGCAGCAGGGAGGCGAGGCCCGCGCGGGCGGCCTGGCCGCCGGACAGGGCGGTCATCGGCTGGTCCAGCCCGACACCGAGGCCGAGGGAGTCGGCGACCTCCTCGGCGCGCTCGTCGAGGTCGGCGCCGCCGAGCCCGAGCCAGCGCTCCAGGCTGGTCGCGTACGCGTCGTCCGCGCCCGGGGCGCCGTCCACCAGGGCCTGGGTCGCCTCGTCCATGACCCGCTGGGCCTCGGCGACTCCGGTGCGCCGGGCGAGGAACTCGCGCACGGTCTCCCCGGGGCGCCGCTCCGGCTCCTGCGGCAGATGGCCGACGGTCGCGGTGGGCGGGGAGAGCCTGAGCTCGCCCTGTTCGGGCGCGCCGAGCCCGGCGAGCAGCCGCAGCAGGGTGGACTTGCCCGCACCGTTGGCACCGACCAGCCCGATCACGTCACCGGGCGCGACGACGAGGTCCAGCCCGGAGAAGAGGGAGCGGTCGCCGTGTCCGGCGGCGAGGTTCTTGACGACGAGGGTGGCGGTCACAGGTCGTAGATCCTAGTGGTCGCGCGGCCGGGCGGGCGCACGGGTTTCCCGGCGGCCCTCACCGTGCCCCCTCGCCGCGCCCCCGTCGCCTCGGCTACCGTCCGCCCGTGGACAGTGCCGGGCGGGACGATGTGGTGGTGATCGGCGGCGGGGTCGTCGGGCTGACGACGGCCCTCGTCCTGGCCGAGCGCGGGCGGCGGGTGCGGCTCTGGACGCGGGACCCGGTGGAGCGGACCACCTCGGCGGTCGCCGGCGCGCTCTGGTGGCCGTACCACATCGAGCCGCTCGCGGCGGCGCGCCGGTGGTCGCTGCGCTCGCTGGAGGTGTACGAGGAGCTGGCCGGCCGGGCCGGGGAGACCGGGGTGCGGCTGGTCGAGGGCGCGATGGGCGGCGTCGACCCGGCCGGGGTCCGGGCCTGGACGGCGGGCCGGCCGGCCGGGGTGCGCCGGGCCACCGAGCGGGAGTACCCGGGCGGGGACGCGATGTGGGCACGGCTGCCGCTGATCGACATGGCGGTGCATCTGCCCTGGCTGCGGGAGCGGCTGCGGCGGGCGGGCGGCTCGGTCGAGGAGCGCACGGTGACCGATCTCGCCGAGGCCGAGGCGCCGGTCGTCGTCAACTGCACGGGCCTCGGCGCGCGGGAACTGGCCGGCGACCTGTCGGTGCGGCCGCAGCGCGGGCAGCTGGTCGTGGTCGAGAACCCCGGCATCGACACCTGGCTCGTCGCCGGGACCTCGGGCGGCGACCTGGCCTACCTCTTCCCCCAGCCCGGCCGTCTCCTCCTGGGCGGCACGGCCCAGGACGACGACTGGTCCCCGGAGCCGGACCCGGCCCAGGCCGAGGCGATCGTACGGCGGTGCGCGGCCCTGCGCCCGGAGGTCGCCGACGCCCGCATCCTGGCCCACCGGGTGGGCCTGCGCCCGGTACGGCCCACGGTGCGACTGGAGCGGACGACACTGCCGGACGGCCGCCTCCTGGTCCACCACTACGGCCACGGCGGCGCGGGCGTGACGGTGGCCTGGGGCTGCGCCGAGGAGGCGGCCCACCTGGCCACCCCCTCAGCTGCAACCCCCTGAAGGGGCGCGGGGCCGTATCGATGTGCGGCTCCGCCGCGTGGGCGCGACCAGCCACAGCGAACCCGCAGCCGGCAGACGACCCGATGGAGCTGTCAGGGAATCCGATACGTACCACCCGGCACACGCACACCGTCCAACGGACCGGAGCCGATCCCATCCCCGGCCGCCCCGGTCGTGGCCGCCACGAACGCAGCCGCACCCCCCACGAACGGCACCCGAGCCGACGTCCGGGCCAGATCCACACCCAGCGTGGGCGTATCCGCAGGCGGGTCGATGAGGTCCTTGTCCGTGCCCGCGACGATCAGCGCCAGCCGGTGCCCGGCGGGCACGACATGGTCGGTGGCGGCCAGATCGAGGGTGATCGTGTACCGCCGGCCAGGAGTGAGCGGCACGCCCTTGCCGGGGTCGGCGGAGGTGCCGAGATCGGCCCAGCCCCGGCTGAGGACCGTGAAGCCGACGTCGGCGGTCTTCGCCGCGGTCTCCTTGAAACAGGCGCTGTCGCCCGCCGTGCTCTCGCCCCAGCAGGTGCGGTCGGTGAGGGTGGTGATGCCCTCGCCGGCCGCCGCGTAGTCCCGGACGGTGTCGGGGCCGAGGTCCACGAGGACGGCGCTGAGATGGGCCGTCGCCGTGGTGGGGGTCGCGGTGACGGTGACCTGGGAGGAGCCGGACAGGCGCAGGTCGCGGGTGAGCGGCCCGGTGGCGAAGCCGGCCTTGGCGGGGGTGGACGTGTCGATCCGCGCGGCCCAGTCGGTCTCGCTCAGCCGCGGATCGTCGGTGAAGGTCTCGGTGCCGGTGCCCCGGCGCAGGCCCAGCGTGCCGACGCCCGGCTGGGCGCCGGTGGCCGGGCGCAGGATCGTGGACCGGGTGCCGGTCGGCGGCCAGACCTTCGAGGTGGCCCACTGGTCGGGGTGGCGTTCGACGTCGGCCATCGGCTCGCGGTCGATTCCGTTGTCGTAGCCGAGGAGTTCGTGGTCGAACCAGCGGTGCAGGGTGTCGACCCAGGCGGCGCGCCGGAAGTCGAAGGGGTCGACGTGGCCGGTCTGGGAGAGCCAGATCTTGCGCTCGACGCCGTTCTTCGCGAGGGCGTCCCACCACTGGCCGAAGTGCCTGGTCCGGACGTTGAGATCCTGCATGCCGTGGACGAGGAACACGCTCGCCCGCACCCTGCTCGCGTCCTTGACGTAGTCCCGCTCGGTCCACAGGGAGGTCCGGTCACCCGTGCGCGGGGCTCCGTCGACGAGTGCGCGCTGGACGGCGGCGCACTTGGCGCGGGCGTCGGGGCTGTCGACGTAGTCGGAGAGCCAATCGGGGCCGGAGTCGTAGAGGGGGGCGCCCTGGGAGAAGTAGTAGTCGTACCAGGAGGAGATCGCGGCGATCGGGACGATGGTCCTCAGGCCCTTGACGCCGGTGGCGGCGACTCCGTTGGCGATGGTGCCGTCCCAGCTCTTGCCGATCATCCCGGTTCTGCCGTCGGTCCAGCCCGCCGTGGCGGTGGTGGTGCCGGTGCGGGTGGTGTAGGCCTTGGCGCGGCCGTTCAGCCAGTCGACGACGGCCTTCGCGGAGAGGATGTCGGAGCGGCCGCCGACGTCCACGCAGCCGTCGGAGCGATTGGTGCCGGCCAGGTCGACGCCGACGACGGCGTAGCCGCGCGGGACGAAGTAGTTGTCGTAGAACAGCGGCATCTGGACGACGTTCCCGGTGGCGTCGTACGTCTTGCGCTGGCTCTCGTTGCCGCGGCCGCAGCAGGAGTAGTAGGGGCTGGCGTCCATGATGACGGGCACCTTGCGGCCCCGGGCCGCGGGTTCGCCGGGCCGGACGATGTCGACGGCGACCCGGTCGTGCCGCCCGTCGCCGTCGCCGTCGAGGCCGGTGTCGACCCAGACGGCCTCGCGGATCGCCTGGGCGTAGGAGTAGACGGGCCGGCTCTCGCGCGGGGCGGCCTGGGCGGTCACCGGGGTGAGGAAGCCTGCCACCAGAAGGGTGAGGGCGGCGGTCGCGAGCGTTCTCCAGATCGTGAAGCGCGTGCGTGTCGGCATGCGCGGGACGGTACCCCGGTCAACACCCGCGCAGAAGAGGGCGTTTGTGAGCCGCCTGTGACCGCGGGGGGCGCGGTGGCCGGAACAGGTCCATGCGAGTGGTGTGTCATGACGGCCGAATGGCGATCGTGTGACAGGGGCGGCGGTGGACGCGGGCCGGGCACAGGGACTCAATAGGCTCCGAACAGCCCTGGTACCCCCACGACTTGGAGCTCACGTGCACCGCAGATTCCTCGTGCCCGGCGCACTCGCCGCGGCGTCCGTCCTGCTGGCGATCCCGGCGTCCGCCGCGGGCGCCTCCCCCGGAGCGCCGGGCATCGGCGACCCCTACTACCCGGCGTACGGCAACGGCGGCTACGACGTCTCCCACTACGACCTGCGGCTGACGTACCGTCCGGCGACGGACGAGCTGGCGGGCACCGCCACGATCCTCGCCCGGACCACCGAGGATCTGTCGAGCTTCGACCTGGACTTCCTGCTGGACGTCTCCGAGGTGCGGGTGAACGGCGCCACCGCCGCCTTCGCCACGTCCGGCGCGCACGAACTGGTCGTCACCCCGAAGGCGCCGCTGGCGAAGGGCACGCCCCTGACCGTCGTCGTCCGGTACTCCGGGGTGCCGTCGACGAAGAGCGCGTACGGCTTCTCCACGTGGCACCGCACCCCGGACGGCGCGGTCGCGGCGGACGAGCCCGAGTCGGCCTGGTGGTGGTTCCCGAGCAACGACCATCCCCTCGACAAGGCGACCTACGACGTGTCGGTGGCGGTGCCGGACGGCACCCAGGCGATCTCGAACGGCACGCTCCAGTCGGCCACGTCCCGCCTGGGCTGGACCCGCTACACCTGGCGCCAGAACAAGCCGCAGGCGACCTATCTGGCCACCCTCGCGCTGGGGAGGTTCGACCTCACCACGGGCACCTCCGAGGGCGGCGTCCCGGTCGTCAACGCCTACAGCAAGGACCTCGGGGACAACGACGGGGCGGCGCGGGCGAGCGTGGAGCGCACCGGGGAGATCGTCGACTGGCTGAGCGGTGTGTTCGGGCCGTATCCGTTCTCCTCGGCCGGCGGGTACGTGCCGAACACCACGACCGGGTTCGCGCTGGAGACGCAGGGCCGGGTGTACTACAGCCCGCGGCAGTTCGCGAACGGCGCCAACACCTCCGTGGTCGTCCATGAGCTGGCCCATCAGTGGTACGGGGACTCGGTCTCCCTCAAGGGCTGGAAGGACATCTGGCTGAACGAGGGCTTCGCCCGGTACGCGCAGTGGCTGTGGTCCGAGCACGAGGGCGAGGGCGCGGCGCAGGAGCTCGCCGACTACGTGTACGCCTCGCACCCGGCCGACGACGCGTTCTGGACGGTGAAGCCGGGCGACCCGGGCGCGGACCGGCAGTTCGACATCGCCGTGTACGACCGGGGCGCCCTCGCGGTGCAGGCGCTGCGGAACGAGATCGGCGACGAGGCGTTCTTCGCCGTCCTCAGGGGCTGGCCGCAGAGTCACGCCTACGGCAACGCCGACATCGCCGACTTCCGGGCCTACGCCGAACAGGTCTCCGGCAAGCCGCTCGGCGCGCTCTTCGACACCTGGCTGTACCAGCCGGCGAAGCCCGCCGAGGCGGCGGCGCGGGCCGGGCTCGCGGCTCGGGCGACGGGCGTGCGGCCGAAGTCCTGGAAGAAGATCGAGGCGACGAACGGGGTGCACGGGCACTGAGCACGGGCGGCCCCGGGTAGCACCGGGGGAAGGAGTCGGGGAGACCGAGGGGAGAGGTCATGGCAGGCGGGCAGAGCGGCAACGAGGGCGTGTGGCGGGTACTGACCGGGATCGGCGCGCTGTGCGTCGGGATCGGGCTGATCGCGGGGGCGCCCTTCCTGAATCTGCTGGGAGCACCCCTGGTCATCGTCGGTGTGATCGGCCTGACCGCGGCGCGCCGGAAGTAGCGCAGGTGACGGCGGCGGCGGACGCCACCCCTCGCCGTGGTCGTACACCGTCACGGCTGTGCCGCGGCGCACGAGCCGCTCGGTGACGAGCGGCTCCGCCGGGTCAGCTGCTCCCTCTCGCCGCGGTCCCTCCCCCCGGTACGCGTCTCCAGACCGTGGGGGGCTGGTCGCGCAGTTCCCCGCGCCCCTTCAGGGCGCACGTCTCACCGTGTGACGACAAGTGCACCCCCGCCTCCGGCTCCGGCCGGCGGCGGGAGAGGGAGAGGACCAGCCGCCGACCAGGGCGGCCGCGAAGACCGGGATCAGCAGCTCCCGGGATCGCACGTGTCCCGGTTCACAGAGCGTTGCTTCTCACACGGCCGCCCCCGCGACGGCGATACTGCTGCGCATGACGATCGAGACCGACGAGCCGCCCCTCACGGTCGACGAGCTGGCCGCACGCGCGGGGGTCACGGTCCGCACGGTCCGCTTCTACGGCACCAGGGGCCTGCTGCCGCCGCCCGTGATCGGCCCGCGCCGGGTGGGGCACTACGGCCCGGAGCACCTCGCGCGTCTGGAGCTGATCGAGGAGCTGCAGCGGCAGGGCATGACCCTGGCGGCGATCGAGCGCTATCTGGGGCAGCTGCCGGACGGCCTCGACGCGGACGACCTCGCCGTGCACCGGGCGGTGGTGGCGTCCTGGGCGCCGGGCACCGGCGAACCGGTGAGCGGCGAGGACCTCCGGCGGCGGGCGGGGCGGCCGCTGTCCGAGGAGGACGTACGGCGGCTGGTGGCGATGGACGTCGTGGAGGCCGCGCCCGACGGCGGGTACCGGGTCGACTCCGGTCTGCTGCCGCTCGGGGTGCGGCTGCTCGACGTACCGCTGTCGCAGGAGGTGATCCTCGCGGCGCGCACCACGCTGATCGCGCACTCGCGCGCGGCGGCGCAGGAGCTGTCCGGGCTGCTGCGGGAGGCGGTGGCCGAGCGGGACGCGCAGGATGTGCGCTCGCTGACCGCGCAGATGCGGCCGCTGGTCGTCCAGGCCCTGCTGACGACGTTTCAGCGTTCGCTGCGGGACGAGCTGCGGCTGTGGCTGTCGGAGGCGCAGCCGGGCGGCTGAGGGGCGGCGGGCGGCTCGCGGGTCAGCCGGCGGCCCCAGGCCTGGCCGGGCGCCTCGATCCAGCGGTACGTCAGCGCGCACAGCGGCAGCAGCACCGCGACGAAGGCCAGCAGGAGCAGGGGCTCGTCGTGCCGTTGCCGGCCGATGGTGCCGTCGACCGCCGTGAGCAGCACCGGATGCAGCAGGTAGACCGAGTAGCTGATCACGCCCAGTGCGGCCGTCCCGCGCGGGATCCGCCGCCTGCGGGCCGCGAAGCCGGCGGCGAAGGTGAGCACGGCCGCCAGGAACGCGGTGATCCAGCCGCGCCGGGTGACGTAATGTCCGTCGCCGTACCACCAGGCGCTGCCCACCGCGCAGAGCAGCACCACGGCGGCCGCGCGGACCGCGGCACGCCGGCCGCTCTCGCCGTGTTCGGCCCGGTGGACGGCGGTGCCGAGGAACATCACGGCGAGGATCACCAGGCTCTCCCACTGCGGGACCGTGCTGTCGAAGGTCACCAGGGCGAGCGCCAGGATCCCGCCCAGCACTCCCCCGGCCACGCGCACGGCGGGCGGGCCGGCGCTCGCGCCGCACACGGCGGCGGTCAGGACGGCCGCGGCGGCGGCGGTCAGCGGGCCGGTGCCGGTCAGGCCGGACAGCGCGGAGACCGGCAGCCCACCGCCCGTGAGGGCGCCGACCGCGGCCAGCACGGCGAGGGTGACGGCGACCGCCGCCGACCGCCGGTGCTGACGGACCGTGAAGAGGGCGACGACCAGCAGGTAGAAGGCCATCTCGTACGACAGCGTCCACAGGACGAGCAGCAGAGAGGGCGTCCCCAGCAGTTCCTGGAGCAGGGTGAGATGGGCGAGCGCCGTGGCGGCCGGGCTGCCGCCGCCGTGGGCGGTGCGCAGGGGGGCGACGCCCGCGAGGCCGAGGACGAGGACCGCGCCGACGGCGAACGCCCACAGCGGGTAGAGGCGCAGGATCCGGCCGGTCCAGAAGCTGCGGACGGAGCCCCGGCGTTCCAGCGAGGCGGGGATGATGTAGCCGCTGACCAGGAAGAACACCATGATGCCGTAGCGGCTGGTGTTGAAGTGCGGCATGAGGTCCCGCCGGAACTCCGGCAGGAAGGTGGCGGACGCGTGGTCGAAGACCACCACGAGGGCCGCGACGGCGCGCAGCGCGTCCAGCCAGTCCGACCGTGACCGCCTCGTGCCGTCCACGCGCGTCCCTTCCTCCCGTGGTCCCTACGGCTGTTCTTGGACCGGGGCGCGAGGAGCGTTACGCGGCGGGGCCCACGGGGCGAACCCCGTGAGCCCTGGGGAGGTCACGGGGTCCGGCGCGCGGGATGCCGGCGGACGGGGTGTCAGCGGGCGTCGGTGAAGGTCTCCCCCCGCTCCGCCTTCTCCACCAGCAGGGCGGGCGGGGTGAAGCGGTCGCCGTAGCGGGCGGCGAGCTCACGCGCGCGTGCCACGAATCCGGGCAGGCCGCCGTCGTAGCCGTTGACGTACTGGAGCACACCGCCGGTCCAGCCGGGGAAGCCGATGCCGAACAGGGAGCCGATGTTGGCGTCGGCGACGGAGGTCAGGACGCCCTCCTCGACGAGCCGCACGGTGTCGAGGGCCTCGGAGAAGAGCATGCGTTCCTGCATGTCCCGGAAGGGGATCTCGCTGCCCGCGCGCGTGAAGTGCTCGCGCAGGCCGGGCCAGAGGGCGCCGCGGGAGCCGTCCTCGGCGTACGTGTAGAAGCCCGCTCCGCCGCTGCGGCCGGGGCGGCCGAACTCGTCGACCATACGGTCCACGACGGCCTCGGCGGGATGCGCGGTCCAGGTGCCGCCCGCCTCCTCCACGGCGCGCCGGGACTCCCTGCGGATCTTCTGGCCCAGCGTGAGCGTCAGCTCGTCCATCAGGGAGAGCACCTTGGCCGGGTAGCCGGCCTGCGCGGCCGCCTGCTCGATCGAGGCGGGCTCGATGCCCTCGCCGACCATGGCGACGCCCTCGTTGATGAAGTGGCCGATCACCCGGGAGGTGAAGAAACCGCGCGAGTCGTTGACGACGATCGGCGTCTTCCTGATCTGCCGGACCAGGTCGAAGGCGCGCGCGAGCGCCTCGTCGCCGGTGCGTTCGCCCTTGATGATCTCGACGAGCGGCATCTTGTCGACGGGCGAGAAGAAGTGCAGGCCGATGAAGTCCTCCTGGCGCTCCACCCCCTCGGCGAGGGCGGTGATGGGGAGCGTGGAGGTGTTGGAGCAGAGCAGCGCGTCGGGGGCGAGGACGTGCTCGATCTCCTGGAAGACCTTGTGCTTGAGGGCGGTGTCCTCGAACACGGCCTCGATGACGGCGTCGCAGCCCGCCAGGTCGGCGGGGTCGGCGGTGGGGGTGATGCGGGCGAGCAGCGCGTCCGCCTTCTCCTGGGTCGTACGGCCCCGGGAGACGGCCTTGGCGCACAGTTTCTCGGAGTAGCCCTTGCCCTTGGCGGCGGCCTCCGGGGTGACGTCCTTCAGGACGACGTCGATGCCCGCGCGGGCGCACGCGTAGGCGATGCCGGCGCCCATCATGCCCGCGCCCAGGACGGCCGCCCGGCGGACCCGGCGGGGTTCGGTCCCCCGGGGGCGGTTGGCGCCGGAGTTGACGGCCTGGAGGTCGAAGAAGAACGCCTGGATCATGTTCTTCGAGGTCTGCCCCGCGGCGAGCTCGACGAAGTAGCGGGCCTCGATCACCTGCGCGGTCTCGAAGTCGACCTGGGCGCCCTCGACGGCCGCGGCGAGGATGGCGCGCGGTGCCGGGTAGGGGGCGCCGTTGGTCTGCTTGCGCAGGGTGGCCGGGAAGGCGGGCAGGTTGGCGGCGAACTTCGGGTGGGCGGGGGTGCCGCCGGGGATGCGGTGGCCGGGCCTGTCCCAGGGCTGCCGCGACTCGGGGTTCGCGTCGATGAAGGCACGGGCCTTGGCGAGGAGTTCGTCGGGGGTGGCGGCGACGTCGTCGATCAGGCCGTTCTGCAGGGCCTTGTGCGGGCCGTACTGGGTGCCCTGGAGGAGGACCTTCAGGAGGGCGTCGGCGATGCCCAGCAGGCGGACGGTGCGCACCACGCCGCCGCCCCCGGGGAGCAGGCCGAGGGTGACCTCGGGGCAGCCGATCTTGGCGCCGGGGGCGTCCAGGGCGATGCGGTGGTGGCAGGCGAGGGCGAGTTCGTAGCCGCCGCCGAGCGCCGCGCCGTTCATCGCCGCGACGACGGGCTTGCCGAGGGTCTCGATGCGGCGGAGGTTGCGCTTGATCTCCAGGCCGCCGTCGAAGAGCTCCTGGGCCGTCTCGGGGGTGACGCGGATCAGGTCGCGCAGGTCTCCGCCGGCGAAGAAGGTCTTCTTGGCGGAGGTGAGGATGACTCCGCGGATCGTGTCCTTCTCGGCCTCCAGGCGGTCGGTGACCGCGGCGAGGGAGGCGCGGAAGGCCGCGTTCATGGTGTTCGCGGACTGGTCCGGGTCGTCGAGGACGAGGGTGACGAGGCCGGTGCGGTCCTGTTCCCAGCGGATGGTGGTGCTCTCGGTCATGACGGGGTCTCCGTAGAAGTCTGTGGGGTGCCGCTGGGGAGGGTCAGACGCGCTCGACGATCGTGGCGATGCCCATGCCGCCGCCGACGCAGAGGGTGGCGAGGCCGTAGCGCTTGTCCTGGCGCTCCAGTTCGTCGACGAGGGAGCCGAGGATCATCCCGCCGGTGGCGCCGAGGGGGTGGCCGAGGGCGATGGCGCCGCCGTTGACGTTGACCTTGTCCAGGGACAGGCCCATGTCCTTGACGAACCGCAGCACCACCGCGGCGAACGCCTCGTTGATCTCCACGAGGTCGATGTCGTCGATGGTCAGTCCCGCCTTGGCGAGGGCCTTGCGGGTGGCCGGGGCGGGGCCGGTGAGCATGATGGTCGGCTCGGAGCCGGAGACGGCGGCGGAGACGATCCGCGCGCGCGGGGTGAGCCCGTGACGCTCGCCGACCTCGCGGGAGCCGATGGCGACCAGGGAGGCGCCGTCGACGATGCCGGAGGAGTTGCCCGCGTGGTGGACGTGGTCGATCTTCTCCACCCAGTGGTACGTCTGGAGCGCCACCGCGTCGAAGCCGCCGAGCTCGCCGATGTCGGCGAAGGACGGCTTGAGCGCGGCGAGGGAGTCGGCGGTGGTGCCGGGGCGCAGGTGCTCGTCGTGGTCGAGGACGACGAGGCCGGCGCGGTCCGTGACCGGGACGACGGAGCGGTCGAAGCGGCCGTCCTTCCAGGCCGTCGCCGCCCGCTCCTGCGACAGCGCCGCGTACTCGTCGACGTCACGGCGGGAGAAGCCCTCGATGGTGGCGATGAGGTCGGCGCCGATGCCCTGCGGCACGAAGTTGACGGCGAGGTTGGTCATCGGGTCGTTGAACCAGGCGCCGCCGTCGGAGGCCATCGGCACCCGGGACATCGACTCCACGCCGCCCGCGAGGACCAGGTCCTCCCAGCCGGAGCGGACCTTGGCGGCGGCGAGGTTGACGGCCTCCAGGCCCGATGCGCAGAAGCGGTTCTCCTGGACGCCCGCCACGGTGTCCGGCAGCCCTGCGGCGATCGCGGCGGTCCGCGCGATGTCGGAGCCCTGGTCGCCCACCGGGCTGACGACGCCGAGGACGATGTCGTCGATCGCGGCCGGGTCGAGGCCCGGGAAGCGGTCGCGCAGGGCGTGGATGAGGCCGACGACGAGGTCGATGGGCTTCGTGCCGTGCAGGGCGCCGTTCGCCTTGCCGCGCCCGCGCGGGGTGCGGATCGCGTCGTACACGTACGCTTCGGTGCTCACTGGTCAAGCCTTTCGGGGAGGGTGGGCCGAACGGGGTCAGTCGCCCTGGCGCGGGAGGCCGTCCACGGGGGTCTTCGCGAGGTCGTCCACCAGCCCCGGTACGTCCCAGTCGCGGGCCACCTCCGCGGTGTCGGCGCCGGGCCGCGCGGGGCCGGAACGGACGGCCGTGGGGGTGGCGGAGAAGCGGGGTGCGGGGGCCGGCTGGGTGATGCCGCCGTGGTCGGTGAAGGTGCCGCGGGCGGCGAGGTGCGGGTGGTGCGGGGCCTCGCGCAGCGACAGCACGGGCGCCACGCACGCGTCGGAGCCCTCGAACAGGGCCGTCCACTCGTCCCGCGTGCGGGCCTTGAAGCGGGCGGCGACCGCCTCGCGCAGCTCGCCCCAGCGGGTCCGGTCCTTGCGGGCGTCCCGGAAGTCGCCGAGGCCGAGGAGGCGGGTGAACTCGTCGTAGAACTGCGGTTCCAGGGCGCCGACAGCCAGGTACCCGCCGTCGGCGGTCTCGTAGGTGCCGTAGTACGGGCAGCCGCCGTCGAGGAGGTTGGCGGCGCGCCGGTCCCGCCAGCCGCCGGCCGCGAGCATGCCGTGGATCATCGTGGAGAGGTGGGCGGTGCCGTCCACGATCGCCGCGTCGACGACCTGGCCGGTGCCGCTCACGCGCGCGTGGTGGAGCGCGGCGAGGACGCCGACGACGAGGTAGAGGGAGCCGCCCGCGTAGTCGCCGAGCAGGTTGGCGGGGGCGGGCGGCGGGGTGTCGGGGGCGCCGATCATGCCGAGGGTACCGGTCAGCGCGATGTAGGCGATGTCGTGGCCGGCGCGGTGGGCGAGGGGGCCCTCCTGGCCCCAGCCGGTCATCCGGCCGTAGACCAGCCGGGGGTTGCGGGCGTGGCAGTCCTCGGGGCCGACGCCGAGCCGTTCGGCGACGCCGGGCCGGTTGCCCTCGATCAGCACGTCGGCGCGGGCGGCGAGGTCGAGCACGCGCGCGGGGCCGTCGGGTGCCTTGAGGTCGACGACGACCGAGCGCTTGTTGCGGTTGGTGACGTCGTGGGCCGGGTCGACGCCGAGGGAGGGGCCGCCGGGGCGGTCCACGCGGACGACGTCGGCGCCGAGGTCGGCCAGCAGCATCGCGGCGAAGGGGCCCGGGCCGATGCCGGCGAGCTCCACCACGCGCACTCCGGCGAGCGGGCCGTGCCCGGACGTGTGTGCCGTCGTCATCCAGCCCCCTTGCTGTGACACAACCGATGTAACACCCGTGATGTTAAGAACGTGTTCCAGTGGGCACAAGAGCGGAGCGAGCAAGCGCTTAGCCAGTCTAGGCGCGACCTGCCGCCTCCGGCCCGTCGTCGGCCTGCGCACTCCTCACGCTAGCCTCAGCCACCGACGGCGGCGCGGGCTGCGGGACCAAGAGGTGTCATGAACGGGCAAGGGGTGTCATGAGCAGGCTAAAGAGGACGGACCGTCCGTACGACATCGTGCTCTTCGGTGCGACCGGATTCGTCGGGACGCTCACCGCCGAGTACCTCGCCGCCCACGCGCCCGGGGAGCTGCGCTGGGCGATCGCCGGCCGCAGCCGGGAGAAACTGGAGCGGCTGCGCGAGCGGCTCGGTGTACCGGCCGGGGTGCTCACCGCCGACGTCGCGGACCCGGACTCGCTGCGCGCCCTCGCCGAGCACGCGCGCGTGGTGGCCACGACCGTCGGCCCCTACGTGGAGTACGGCGAGGACCTGGTCGCCGCCTGCGCGGACACCGGCGCCGACTACCTGGACCTCAGCGGCGAGCCGGAGTTCCTGGACCTGATGTACGTCCGGCACGACATCCGCGCGCGGGAGACGGGCGCCCGGCTGGTGCACGCCGCGGGCTTCGACTCCGTCCCGCACGACCTCGGCGTGTACTTCACCGTCCGGCAGCTGCCCGAGGGCGTGCCGCTGACCGTGGACGGCTTCGTGACGGCGGACGCCGCCTTCTCGGGCGGGACGTTCGCCTCGGCGCTGGGCCAGTTCGGGCGCCGCAGGCAGATGGCCTCGGCCGCGCGGGACCGGCGCCGGCACGAGCCGCGGCTGATGGGCCGGCGGGCCACCGCGTCCGCGGGCGGGCCCCGGTTCGCCCCGGAGGTGGACGCCTGGGCGCTGCCGCTGCCGACGGTGGACCCGCGGATCGTGGGCCGGTCGGCGAAGGCGCTGGAACGTTACGGCCCCGATTTCCGCTACCGCCACTACGCGGCCGTACGGCGGCTGCCGGTCGCCGTGGGCGGGGCCGCGGCCGTCGGGACGGTCGTCGCGGCCGCCCAGCTGCCGCCCGCCCGCCGCTGGCTGTCGGACCGGCTCAGGCCCGGGGAGGGGCCGAGCGCGGAGAAGCGGGCCCGGAGCTGGTTCTCGGTCCGGTTCGTCGGCGAGGGCGGCGGCCGGAGGGTGTTCACGGAGGTCTCGGGCGGCGACCCCGGCTACGACGAGACGGCGAAGATGTTCGCCGAGGGGGCGCTGGCGCTGGCCTGCGACGACCTGCCGCCGACGGCGGGTCAGGTCACCACGGCGGTGGCGATGGGCGACGCGCTGACCGAGCGGCTGATCCGCGCGGGCATCCGCTTCCGGGTGGCGGCGAGCCGCTGAGCGGCACCGGCCGCCCTCGCGGCGCGCCGGCTCAGACCGGCCACTCGACGAGCGTGTAGATCATGCCGACGATCCAGCCGAGGCCCGCGAGCACGGCGAGGATCAGGGCGGCGTTGACGGCGCGCTCGACGGGCCGGTCCGGGTCGGCGAGGGGCTTCGGGGCACGGTGCGTGGTCATGGGCCCAAGCCTCGCCGCCGACGGGCGGCGCCCGCATCCGTACGGATACTCAGACCGCGTACTCAGGCCGCGTACTCGGGCCGGGTTCCCGGGCGGACCCGTCAGGGCCCGCCCGTCGCCTCCTTGAGTGCCCGCCGGCACAGCGCGTCGGCCCTGCGTGTCGTCTCCGGCAGGCGGAACCGCGGCGTCAGGGCGAGGGTGTGGGCGCAGGCGTTCGCCAGGGTCGTGCGGTGGCCGACGGAGACGAAGACCGGCTTGACGTCCTGCCGGGTGCGCAGGGCCCGCCCGACCTCCTCGGCGCCCGCGAGGAGCGGTGAGGAGGCTCCGCGCGGTGCGTCCGGGTCGTCGTACGTGAAGGTGAACGGGTTCTTCGCGACGCCGATCGTGGGCAGGCCGGTGAGGACGCCGAGGTGGCTCGCGAGGCCGAAGCGGCGCGGGTGGGCGAGGCCGTAGCCGTCGCAGACGACCAGGCCGGGCGCCACGGACAGGGCGCCCAGGGCCGCCAGCACGGTCGGGATCTCGCGGAAGGCCAGCAGACCGGGCACGTACGGGAACGAGATCCGGCCGACGGCGGTGGCCTCGGCGACGACGTCGAGGCTCGCCGCGTCCAGCACGACGGCCGCGGCCGCGACGACGTCCCGTTCGTCGTCGTAGGCGACGTCCACCCCCGTCACCCGGCCGGTCCCGGGTGGCGGGCCCGGTTCGCCGAGCACCACGCGGACCCGCAGCTCGTCCTGGACGGCGCGGGCCTCCTCCTCGGTCGCGGGCCAGCCCGCGGGAATGTCTACGGTCGTCATGGTGGTGACGAGCGTACGGCTCCCCCGCGCGGGCCCGCGATCAGGTTTCCCGACGGTCCGGCGTCCCGGCGTCCCGGCGTCCCGGCGTCCCGGGCCGGTCAGTGCTCCAGCCGTGCCGCCCGTCCTTGTTCGCCCGCCGCCCAGCAGCCGCCGTCGGGGGCGCAGTCGACGGTGTCGTAGGAGCCCGTGTCGAGGGTGCGCCAGGTGCGGCCGCCGTCGGTGGTCAGGTCCGTGCCGGTGGGGCCGACGGCGAGGGCGGCGGCGCGCCGGTGCGGGAGCCAGGCCACGCCGGAGCGGTAGGCGGGCGGCGGTCCGGCGGCGGGACGCCAGCTGCGGCCCGCGTCGCCCGTGGTGGCGGCGGCGTCCGGGGAGGGCTGACCGGCGCGGTAGTCGCCGCCGACGGCGAGGCCGTGCGTCCGGTCGCGGAAGGCGAGCGCGAACACCCCGCGCGCGGGGTCGCCCGCCGGGACGGGGGTGTCGGCGGCGGTCCAGGTCCGTCCCCGGTCGGCGGAGTGCAGCACCCGCGCGCGGGCCGCGCCGCCGGTGGCCAGCCACACGTCCCTCGGCCCGGCGGAGACCAGGCACTGGCCGCTCGCGGCGAAGCCGGCCTCGCCGTCCAGGGCGGCCGGCATTCCGGTGTCCGGGAGCACGGTCCAGGACCGGCCGCCGTCCGCGGTCGACAGGATGCGGAACCTTCCGTCCACCGGGTCGCTCATCGCGAGGCCGTGGCGGCGGTCGAAGAAGGTCATGCAGTCGTAGAACGCCTTCGCGTCGGTGTTGCGGAAGGACTCCGTCCAGGTCGCCCCGCCGTCGTCGGTCCGGTACACCCGCGAGGCCTCGCCCTCGCCGATCGCCAGCACCACCGCGCGGCGCGCGTCGAACGCCTCGATGTCGCGGAACTGCAGGTCGGCGGCGCCGGGCGGCGAGACGTCGCGCCAGCTCGCCCCGCCGTCGCCGGTGCGCAGCACGGTGCCCTGGGTGCCCGACAGCCACGCGGTGTGCCGGTCGACCGCGGCCAGCCCACGGAAGCGGACCGCGGGACTGCCGGTGTCCTTCGGCGCCCACTGCGGATCGCCGTGCGCGTGGACGGGCGCGGCGGGCAGCGTGGCCAGCGCCGCCGCGCAGACCGCCACCGCGGCGGCCCACGCCCTCCTTCGTGCAGTTCTTACCGTCCTTACCGTGCGTCGCGTCTTCCCCAAGCGCCTCATGGCGCGGGAAGCTAGCCCACGGCCCCGATGGCGTCCAGAGGGCCTCGGCCGCCTCCACCGCCCTGCCCGCAACGGCAGGAGAGGTGTGTCACTCCGGTGTCACTCCGGTGCATGAAGGCGGTGACCGAGGTCACTCGCCCTCGGTGTGCACGGATCGGCCGGTTCCAGCGTCTCTTCCTGTATCCGGTCCCCGTCCGGCCGGAAAGTCCGTCCCCTCGTCAGCAAGGGAGCAAGGCGTTGTCCACCGTCATCGAGCAGCCCGTTGAGGCCCGCCTGGTCGCCGCCGCGCCTCGGATGCCGAGCATCCCCGCCATGCTGCACTACGACCGGAGCGATCCGTTCGCCGTCCGGATGACCTTCCCGGCCCCCGCGACCCTGGAAGGCGTCGAGGTCTGCTGGACCTTCGCCCGTGACCTGCTCGCCGCGGGTCTGGAACGCGCCGAGGGCCATGGCGACGTCCGCGTCCGCCCGTACGGGTACGGCCGCACGGTGCTGGAGTTCCACGCCCCCGAGGGCACCGCCGTCGTGCACGTCCACTCGTCGGACATCCGCCGCTTCCTGAGCGCCACCGGGGAGCTGGTACCGGTCGGTCTGGAGCACCTCCAGCTCGATCTCGATCACGACCTCGCGGAACTGATGCGGGACGCCTGCTGAACCGCGCGCGGCCGGTTTTAATCCTTTGACGCGGCCGCCGGCCCCTCCTATCGTCTGAAGCGGTCCTGTTGCCGCCGATTGGAGAAGGACGTTGCTCGTCTGAGGTCCTGAGACACCATGCCCCGCACCCGTGCGGGCGCTGCGTGCGACCTCGGCGTCTTCGAGCCGTCCTCGAACCGTCCTTGAGCAACAGGGCTTTCCGTATGCCCCCGCTCCCGCCGTTCCCGCGGTGGTCGCCGCCCTCCGGTGTCTCGACACGCGTATGCCCCTGACCGCACACGCACACCGCGAGGCCCCTTTGACACGATCCATCGCCTGTTCCTCCCTCTCCTTCTCCTGGCCCGACGGCACCGCCGTCCTCGACGGCCTCGACGCCTCCTTCGGCCCCGGCCGGACCGGGCTCGTCGGCGTCAACGGCTCCGGCAAGTCGACCCTGCTCAAACTGGTCGCCGGGCTGCTCACCCCCACCGAGGGCACCGTGCGGGTCTCCGGCGAGGTCGGCCACCTCCCGCAGAACGTCACGCTCGACACCGGCCGGCGCGTCGACGACGTCCTCGGCATCGCCGTCCAGCGGTCCGCCCTGCACGCCATCGAGGCCGGCGACTCCTCGGAGGAGCACTTCGAGGCCCTCGGCGACGACTGGGACGTGGAGGAACGCGCCCTGGCCACCCTCGGTGAGCTGGGCCTCGGCCACATCGGCCTGGACCGCACCGTCGGCGAGGTGTCCGGCGGCGAGTCCGTCCTGCTGCGGCTGGCCGCCCTGCTGCTGCGCCGCCCGGACGTCCTGCTGCTCGACGAACCCACCAACAACCTCGACCGCCACGCCCGCCGGCGGCTGTACGCGGCCGTCGAGTCCTGGCCGGGCGTCCTGATCGTGGTCAGCCACGACCGGGAACTGCTGGAGCTCGTCGACCAGATCGCCGATCTGCGCGGCGGGGAGATCACCTGGTACGGCGGCACCTTCTCCGCCTACGAGGAGGCCCTCGCCGGAGAGCAGGAGGCGGCCGAGCGCATGGTGCGCGTCGCGGAGGCCGATCTGCGCCGGCAGAAGCGCGAACTGGCCGACGCCCAGGTCAAGCTCGCCCGCCGCAAGCGCTACGGACAGAAGATGTTCGAGCAGAAACGCGAGCCGAAGATCGTCATGGGGGCGCGCAGGCGGGCGGCGCAGGAGTCCGCGGGCAAGCACCGCATCCTGCACGAGGAGCGCCTCACCGAGGCCAGGGAGCGGCTCGACGAGGCCGCGGAGGCGGTCCGGGACGACGACGAGATCCGGGTCGAGCTGCCGTTCACGGCCGTCCCGCCGGGGCGTGAGGTCCTCACCCTGCGGGACCTGGAACTGGCGTACGGCGCGCGCGTGGCGGGCGGTCTCGATCTGCGCGGGCCGGAGCGCGTGGCGCTCGTCGGGCGCAACGGCGCGGGCAAGACGACCCTGCTGCGCACCGTCGCCGGGGAGCTGGCGCCGGTCGCGGGCGAGGCGCACGCGCACGTGCCGCTGCGGTTCCTGCCGCAGCGCCTGGACGTCCTCGACGACGCGCTGACGGTCGCCGAGAACGTGGCGCGGTTCGCGCCGGCCGCCACGAACAACCGGATCCGGGCCCGGCTCGCCCGGTTCCTGTTCCGGGGCGCCCGCGCGGACCAGAACGCGGGCACGCTGTCCGGCGGGGAGCGCTTCCGGGCGGCCCTGGCGGCGCTGATGCTCGCCGAGCCGGCCCCGCAGCTGCTGCTCCTCGACGAGCCGACGAACAACCTCGACATGGCGAGTGTGCGGCAGCTCACCACGGCCCTGGAGTCCTACGAGGGCGCCCTCGTCGTCGCCAGTCACGATCTGCCGTTCCTGGAGTCGATCGGGATCACCCGCTGGCTGCTGCTGGACGGGGAGTTGCGCGAGAGCAGCCTGGAGGAGGTGGCGGACCCGGCGTAGACGGGGCGGTCTCAGGAGGGGCACAGGCGGGCGCCAGGGGTTTTGTCCTGGTGGACCCGCGCTGCATGATGGCGGACCGGCGCCGTGTCAGGGGCGCCGGTCGGACCTCCGGCGCGACCCGCCGGCCGGGCCCGAGCCGCCACTGATTCGGAGACCCGTCCGTGCCCAGCAGGAAAGCCCTCGTCCGCCGCCCCGGCCCCCGTCTCGCCGAGGGGCTGGTGACCCACATCGAGCGCGAGAAGATCGATGCCGACCTCGCCCTCGACCAGTGGGAGGCGTACACGGAGACGCTGCGCGCGCACGGCTGGGAGACGATCGAGGTCGACCCGGCCGACGACTGCCCCGACGCCGTGTTCGTCGAGGACGCCGTCGTCATGTACAAGAACGTCGCCCTGATCGCGCGCTCCGGCGCGGAGTCCCGGCGCGCGGAGACGGACGGGGTCGAGGAGGCCGTGGCCCGTCTCGGCTGCTCGGTGAACTGGATCTGGGAGCCGGGCACCCTGGACGGCGGCGACGTGCTGAAGGTCGGCGACACGATCTACGTGGGGCGCGGCGGACGGACCAACGCCGCCGGGCTCCAGCAGGTGCGGGCGGCGTTCGAGCCGCTCGGGGCGCGGGTGGTCGCCGTGCCGGTGAGCAAGGTGCTGCATCTGAAGTCGGCGGTCACCGCGCTGCCCGACGCCACGGTGATCGGGCACATCCCGCACGTCGACCGGCCCTCGCTGTTCCCCCGGTTCCTGTCGGTGCCCGAGGAGGCCGGCGCGCACGTGGTGCTCCTGGGCGGCCCGAAGGTGCTCATGTCGGCCGCCGCGCCCCGGTCGGCGGAGCTCTTCGCCGAGCTCGGCCTCGAACCCGTCACGGTCGACATCGGCGAGTTCGAGAAGCTGGAGGGGTGTGTGACTTGCCTCTCGGTGCGACTTCGGGAACTGTACGCCTGAGCGGGTGAGCGGATCACCTCTTCAGCCCTGGGACCTGCGGATCCCGGGGCCGTTCGGCACCCCTCGAAATCCCTTGGGGAACCTGGCTGATCAGCGATCTTTACAGCAGCCTTAACCTACGGCTTCGTAACCTACGGTTTCGTAGCCTACGATCCCGTAGGTTCCGGTATCCGCTCGCCGGAGTCTTCTGCTCCGTTTTCCTGTCCCCCTGGAGTACCTCGTGACGATCGCCTCCCCTCACCTCGGCAGCCCCGCCGTCTGGACCGACGCCAAGCTGCTGTACGCGCTCGAGGAAGTGGTCGAGACGGAACTCAACCGGCATCTCAAGGTCACCAAGGACTGGATGCCCCACGAGTACGTGCCCTGGAGCGACGGCCGCAACTTCCCCGGCTTCTTCGAGGACGGCGAGGCCTGGGAGAAGGGTCAGTCCAAGGTCACCGAGATCGGCCGGATCGCGCTCGTCGTGAACCTCCTGACCGAGGACAACCTCCCCAGCTACCACCACGAGATCGCCACCCTCTTCGGCCGCGACGGCGCCTGGGGCACCTGGGTGCACCGCTGGACGGCGGAGGAGGGCCGGCACGGCATCGTGATGCGCGACTACCTGCTCGCCTCACGCGCGGTGGACCCGGACAAGCTGGAGCAGTTCCGGATGATGCACATGAGCGAGGGCTTCGAGTCCGACAACCGGCACTCCATGCTGCACTCGGTCGCGTACGTCGCCTTCCAGGAGCTCGCGACCCGCATCTCGCACCGCAACACCGGTCACCAGTCCGGCGACCCGGTCTGCGACCGCATGCTCGCGCGCATCGCGACCGACGAGAACCTGCACATGGTCTTCTACCGCAACCTGCTGAAGGCCGCCTTCGACCTCGCCCCCGACCTCACCATGCAGGCCGTGCGGGACGTCGTCCTGAACTTCCGCATGCCCGGCCACGGCATGCCCGGCTTCGAGCGGTGGGCCGCGCAGATGGCCATCGGCGAGGTCTACAACCTGCGCATCCACCACGACGACGTCATCCAGCCCGTGCTGCGCTTCCTGAAGATCATGGAGATCGACGGCCTCGGCCCCGAGGGGCAGAAGGCGCAGGAGGAGCTGGGCCTGTTCATGAACGCCCTGGACTCCGAGGCGTCGAAGTTCGACGAGAAGCTGGCCGCGCGCAAGGCGCGCATGGCGGCGCGCGCCGGGGCCTGACACCCGGGCTCGGCCCACCGACGAGGGGCGCACCGAAACATCGGTGCGCCCTGTCGGCGCTGTACGGCATCATGCCGCCATGCTCGACGACACCACGCGCCTGGCGGTCGACTTCCTCGTCGGCCTCACCGACGACGACACCGCGGCCCGCGTCCGGGCCCGCACGGGCCTGTCCGCCGGCGAACCCGCGCGGCTGGCCCGGCGGCGGATCAGACGGGCCTGGAACTGGTCCCCCGTACCGGCGTCCGTCGCGCTGTGGACGCTGGAGCAGGACGACCCCCGGCTGAACGCCCTGGTCTGGCCCCACCTGGGCAGCAACACGGGGCTGCGGCGGGCCGTCGTCCGCGGGCTGCCGTTCGGCCCCGGCCGCACGGCCCCCGTACCGGTGGATCGCGAGCTGGCGGGCGAGGAGGAACCCGAGATCCCCGAGAGCTACCTACGCCACGGCCTCGTGGGCGCCCTGCGCGCGGTGGACTCCATGGCCTCGGCCCGCGCGGCCTGCTCCATGGTGCTGACCCGGGACGACTGGGCGACGGTCGCCGAGGCGGACGCCGGACAGCCGCTGCCGGGCTACACCCGCTGGGCGCTCTCGACCCGCCCGGACTGCCCGCCCGCGCTGCGCGCGGGGTTCGGCACGCACGCCAAGTTCACGCACCGGCTGCGGGAGGCGGGCGTGCTGGACGGACCCGCCGCCTACGCCACCGGCCACGGCCCGGCGGTCCGTGTCCTCGAAGTCCTCGCCATGGGGCGGCTGATGTTCCCGGCCCGCGTCCCCGAGGCCGAGGACGCGCTGCGCCCGCTCGTCCGCGCCCACCTCGGCGACCGCGAGGAGGCCTGGGCCGTCCTGGCCCAGCTCGCCGAGACCTTCCACGGGACCGCCCCGGAACTGGTGCGGACGGCGGGCGCCCTCGCCTGAGCACGGCACGGCCGGGAAGGGGGGCGGGGCGGCTGGATTCGAACCAGCGTGTTCCGGTTCTGGAGACCGGTGCGGCTGCCGCTGCGCTACGGCCCCGCCCTTGCCGTGGAGCTTAATGCCTTGGCCCGTTGTCGGTGCGGGCTGCTACCAATGAGGTACTGGGGGAACGTCGTACGGGGGGCTGCGGCATGGGGTACGGAGAGCGGGGGCGGCGTGCGCCGGTGGTGGACCTGGCCGACCGCCGGGCGCTGGAGGTCTACCGGCCGGCCGATCCCGAAGTCGTCGCGCGGGCGCGGCGGCTGAAGGAGGCGGCGCTGCTGGACTTCGGGCTGACGGAGTCGGCGGTGGCGTCCTGGCTGTACACCAGGTGCCACCACCAGATCCCGACTACGGCCGTGGACACGGCGGCCGTGGTGGCCTCCGGCGACGGCACCTGCCTGCTGCTGTACAACCCGGACTTCTTCGTCCGACTGGGCCTGGACGGCGTCAAGTTCGTCCTGTTCCACGAGGCGAGGCATCTGGTCCACCGGCATCTGCTGGCCGAACCCGAGCTGCGCGAGGACCCGTTGTTCGAGCTGGCCGCGGAGGTGGCCGTCAACCATGTGGCCCTGGTCCGGCTGGAGCGCGACACCCTGCCCCTGCTGGACGGCCGCCCCACGGGCGTCGACCCGCGGCGGATCCATGAGGCCTACGTCGAGGACCTGACGGCCCACGGGCGGGAGCCGGTGGACTACGAGGCGTTCACCGAGACGGACATGCGGGTCTACGGCGAGCTGAAGCGGATGCACCGTCCGCCGGTCGTGGAACACCGGCTCTGTGTGCACCTGACGGGCCGGGTCCCCGCCGACCAGGAGACCGTCGACGCGGTGACGTCCTCGGCGCTGCTCAACTCCCTGCTGGCGGCCCGCCGCGGGCACGCCGGCGCGGAGCGGGAGCTGCTGGAGCTGATGGGCCGGACCGAGGGCGACTCGGCGCGGGCGGCCCGGCTGTGGGGCACCCTGGGCGCGGGCGCGCTGCGCGGCGGGACCACGCGCACGGGGACCGTCCACTGGTGGCAGCGCTGGCTGGTCGACGTGCTCGCCTCGAGACTCCGGGACGGCGAGCGGCTGGTGTACCCCAGGAAAAGGGGCGCGCTGCTCGCGGCGCTCGGCCAGGACCCGATGCTGGCGCGGCGCGGCCCGGTCCGCGAGAAGGTCCTGGTGATCGCGTACGACACCTCGGGGTCGATGCCGGACCACGTGGTGCGCTGGCTCACCGACCTGGTCGGGCGGATCGACGGCGTCGACGCGCACTGGCTGTCCTTCGACGGCGTGGTGATGCCGTTCGAGCCGGGCGGGAGGGTGTACGGCGGCGGAGGCACGAGCTTCCAGGCGGTCGCCGACCACGTGGAGGGGCGTACGGAGGTCAAGGGCCGCCTCTTCGACGGGAATCCGGACGCGGTCGTCGTCCTGACCGACGGCCACGCGCCGCCGATCACCCCGGCCGAGCCCGGCAAGTGGATATGGCTGATCACCGAGGGCGGCGACGAGTGGCCCGAGCGGCACACCCCGGCGATGGCCTGCCATCGCGTGACCACCGGATCACGGTGACCGAGCACAGGAACCGGAACATGACCACGCAAGCACCGCAGCAGACCGCCTCGCGTCTCGAGTCGTTCATCGACGCGATGATCGACCTCGGCCAGACCGGCCAGGTCTTCGGGGAACACGGCATCGGCAAGACGTCGACGTTCTTCTCGTACCTCGCGCGCACCCGCCCGGACACCGCGCTGGTCTACGTACCGGCCGCGAACCTCACCCCCGACGACCTGCTCGTCAACGCGCCGGTACGCGACCCCCGCTCGGGTGAACTCGTGCTGCGTCAGCTGGTGATGAGCCAGCTGACGCCGGGGCGGCCGTTCGTGCTGCTCATCGACGACTCGCTCCAGGCGGGCGACACCATCCAGTCGCAGCTGATGCAGATCGCCTGCAACTGGACGCTGGGCGAGCACGATCTGCGGGCCCTGGGCTGTGTCGGGGTCTTCCTCACCGACAACGAGTCGCTCACCGAGACCTCGGCCCGGCGCGGCGACCTCGCGCTGCTGGACCGGATGGTGACGATGCGGATCACGGCGAACGACACGTCGTGGCGGCGCCACCTCACGGCCGCGTACCGCCCGTGGGACCTGCGGCCGGTGTTCGCCGTGTGGGCGTCGCTCTCCCCCGGCCTGCGCGAGCTGCTCTCCCCGCGCACCCTCGACCATGTCCTCGCCCAGGCGCGCGAGGGCTTCCCGCTGCGCTGGGGGCTGCCCCTGGTCGACGGGGAGCGGCTGCGGCTGGCCGAGCCCGGACCGGACGGCAGACCCGGGCCGAACCGCACGGCCGAGATCCTGGACCGGATCGCCGAGGCCCTGGGCGTGCCCAACCCGGCCACCGTCCCCGACCCGGTACGGCAGGTGGTGCGGGCGGCGCTGCGCAACCGCTGGACGGTGCTCCTCCAGGGGCCGCCCGGCTGCGGCAAGACGGAACTGGTGCGCGAGACGCTCCGCGAGGGGCTCGGGAGGGACCCGCTGTACTTCTCGCTGCCGGTGACGAACGTCGAGGACCTGTGCGCGCCGGTACCCTCGCCGGCCGGCACGCTGGACAACCTGCTCGCCGTGCGGTTCACCGGGCCCGAGCCCAAGGCGATCGTGTGGGACGAGTACAACCGGCCCAAGGACCGGGCCGCGTTCGCGAAGCTGATGGAGATCACCCAGGAGTGGTCACTGGCCGGGCGGCGGATCGAGAACCTGCGCGCCCAGATAGCCGTGCAGAACCCGCCGTACCACCTGGGCCGCAAGCTGCTGGTGTCCCGGAACAACATCGCGCAGGCGACCCGGTTCACGGCCTCCCTGGAGGTGGCGCCGGAGGACATCCCGGCCAACGAGTGGCTGCTGGAGCGGTACGGGGCGGACGCCGAGACGGTCCTGGAGTGGTGGAAGCACGACATCGACGAGGAGGGCCGGGCCTGGATCACCAAACGCACCCTGGAGCGGCTGATCAAGCTGCACCGGCGGGGGCTGCCGCTGGAGATGGCGACGGTCTACCTCGGCGACGGCGCGTACGCGCCCGTGCCGCTGACCGCGCTGATCGACCGCCTCCGCGGCCGGCCGGTCACCGGTCTCGGCGAACTCGCCCGGGACGCGGACGCCTGGGAGGCCCGGCTGCGCCGCGCCGCCGCGCACTCGGACGAGGGCGCGGACGACAGTGACGTCGTCCACCAGATCCTCGCCAACGCCGAGCTGTCCCAGCTGCGCCGGCATCGCACGGTGGTGGCCCGGCTGGTGCGCCATCTGCCGCCGAAGCTGCGGGCGACCTATCTGGTGGGGGCCTCGGAGAAACACCAGCGGTTCTGGATGGAGGTGTTCACGGGGAAGGGGAGGTGAGGCCGTGGTCAGGATCCGCCGGGGGTGCCGTGCGGTGGACGCTGCGCACGGCGGCCACGTCGGGGGACACGGACGGGGGCGGGACATGGGCGCTGAGCGCCGCGAGGCGGCGTTTGACACTGGTCGCGACGGACCGGCCGAGGACGAAACGGGTCGCCGTGGCGGCGCGGGGCGCGTGGTCGAGCAGGCGGTGGGCCTCGCGGCTGCGCAGGCCCGTGTCGCGCAGGTACAGATGGGCGAGGCGGTGTTCCCCGGCGGCCAGGGTCCGGCCGATGCGGTCGGCGGCCTCCAGGTCGAGCCGGTTGTCGGCGGCGCCGAGCACGGCGGCGGCACGCACCCGGCCGAGGTCCAGCAGGGTGACCCCGGCGGCGGTGGCCGCGTCCACCAGCGCGGCCGCGGCCCGCGGTCCGATGCCGTTGCTGGCGACGGACAGCCGGGTGAGCCGCCCGTACGGCGCCCGGGACAGCGCGTCGGCGAGCCGGAGGGCGCCGGCGTCACCCAGCCGGGCGGCGGACACGTACAGCTCGTCGACGGCCCCCGAGGCGATCACCGCGGCGAGCGCCTCGGCGCCCGGCGCACCCAGCGGGTTGCCGCCGACGAACAGCCGCTCGATGCGCCGGCCGCCGTCGGCGGCGGCCAGGAGCGCGTCGGCGAGCCGTGCGGCGCCGGACGCGTCCAGTCCCGTCTGGACGAGGTCGAGGGTGCGCAGGGTCCGTGCGGACCCGACGAGTTCGGCGGCCGCCCGGCCCGCCCCGTCGCCGAGCGGGTTGCGCTTGAGCCAGACCCCGGTGACGACCTGCGGCGAGGCGCGCAGCTGGTCGGCGATCCGGCAGGCGCCGCCCGCGGTGATGCCGTTGCAGCCGAGGTAGAGCGTCTCCACCGGCGCCTCGGTGCCGGCCACGGCGGCGGCGCCCTCGTCACCGAGGGCGTCGGTGCCCAGCAGCAGGTGCCGTACCGGCGACGGGCCGTCGGCCAGGGCCTCGGCGACCAGCGCCGCCCCCTCGGCGCCCAGCCCCTGCTTGCACAGGTCCAGCCGCCCGTCCGGCAGCGCGGTCCCGGCCGTGAAGTCCAGCCGCTCCCCCGCCGGCCGCCCGGCGCGCAGCCAGTCGAGCAGCGGCGCGAGATCGGCGAGCGGCCGGGGAACGACCTGCGGCACTCCGGCGAACCCAGCGGCCGGGTTCTCCTCGTTCACCACTCCGCCTCCCGGTAGTCCTTCAGGAACACGCCCGACACCGGGTCCCCGGCCTCGCCGCGCACGATCGGGTCGTACACGCGGGCCGCGCCGTCGACGATGTCGAGCGGGGTGCGGAAGCCGGCGCCCGCCATCCGCGCCTTCTTCGGCGCCGGGTTCTCGTCGGTGATCCAGCCGGTGTCCACGGCGCACATGTGGACACCCCGGGAGGCGAGTTCGGCGGCGCTGGTGCGGGTGAGCATGTTGAGGGCGGCCTTGGCCATGTTGGTGTGCGGGTGCCCCGGCATCTTGTTGCGCACGGCGAACCGGCCCTCGACGGCCGTGACGTTGACGACGTACCGGCGCGGGTGCGGGGAGGCGAGCAGCAGCGGCAGCAGCCGGTCGCACAGCAGGGCGGGGGCGAGGGCGTTGACGAGCTGGGTCTCCAGGACCTCGGCCGGGTCGAGCGCGCCGAGCGTCGCCGACCAGGAGTTCTCCGGGGAGGGATCGGGCAGCAGACCGGCCTCGTCGGCCTCGCGCAGGGCCGCGGGCAGCGCGGCGGCCCCGCCGGGGAGCATGCGCATCGGCGCGAACCCGGGGGCCTGCCGCGCCCCCTCGGGCAGCGCGTCGACCTCGCCGGCCGCGAGCAGGGCGTACGACTGCGCGGGGCGGCGCACGGTCTGGGCCGCGTTGTTGACGAGGATGTCGAGGGGCCGGCCCTCGGCGCGCAGGTCCTCGCACAGGCCCAGCACCTGGCGCGGGTCGCGCAGGTCGACGGCGAGGACGGTGAGCCGGTCCAGCCACCGGCCGCTGCCCGGCTCGGCCCGGAAGCGCCGGACGGTGTCGTGCGGGAACCGGGAGGTGACCTGGACCTCCGCGCCGTCGCGCAGCATCATCAGCGCCAGCTGGAAGCCGATCTTCACCCGGCCGCCGGTCAGCAGGACGCGCCGCCCGCGCAGATCGGTGCTCAGGGCGCGGCGGGCGGTGTTGTCGGCGGCGCAGCCGGGGCAGAGCCGGTGGTAGAAGGTGTCGACCTGTCGATACGACACCTTGCAGACGTAACAGGTGCGGGGCCGCAGGAACACGCCTCCGTCGCCGGTGCCGGCGCCGGTCAGGGGCGCGTCCTCGCGCCGGTCCGGGGCTCCGGTGGCGGTAGCGGCCATCGCGGCGGCGTCGGCGGCCGACAGCTCGGCGCCGCGGGCCTTGCGGCGGCGCAGCCGTCCGTCGCGCGCGAAGGACGCGGCGACCTGCTCGGCGCGCAGCCGTACGGGATCGTCGACGGGGAGCGCGCGCAGTCTGCCGACCAGCGCGTGGAAGGCGGCCAGTTCCGTCTCGCCGACCGGCGCGGTGACCGCCGCCCGTCCGCTCTCCTCGCCCATCCGTCCCCGCCCCCGTGCTCGCCGTACCGCGGTCCCGACCGGATTCGAACCGGCGTATCCACCTTGACAGGGTGGCGAGTCTGCCTCTGCTCTACGGGACCCCTCCGCGCCCGGACGACCGGATTCGAACCGGCGTATCCGGCTGAGCAAGCCGGTGCGACTGCCTCTGCGCTACGCCCGGTGGCGCCCCCGGATCCTAACCGCACCCCCGCGACGCGGTCGCCCGGATTTCCGAGGCACCTCTCCTGGCCGGCCGCCCGGTGACGGGTCAGCAGGACGTGCGCCTGATCTGGAGGCGCTCCTTCTCGGACAGGCCGCCCCAGACGCCGAAGCGCTCGTCGTGGGCGAGGGCGTACTCGAGACAGGCCACGCGCATGTCGCACATGCCGCAGATGCGCTTGGCCTCGCGCACCGAGCTGCCGGGCTCCGGGAAGAAGAAGTCCGCCCCGGTCTGCGCGCACAGCGCCTGGCTCTGCCAGCCGAGGTCGGACGTGGGGATCGTGTCGGTATGCATGGCCAGGATCGTGCCCTGCGGCGAAAAACGTTCGATCAACGCCCGATATACGGGGCGGACGCAGGCCTCCGGCCGCCCTGATGATGACGCCCCGGGAGGCCTCCGCGCACGGCGGCGCGCGGAACGCGCCCCTGCGGTTGTCGGTGGGCGGTGCAAGACTCGGCAGTGCAGGCAACGGGACCCTTGTGAGGAGGGCGGAGATGCTCACCACCCGTTTCGTCGACGGTGCTCCGAACTGGATCGATCTCGGCACCCCCGACATCGACGGCGCCACCTCCTTCTACGGCGCCCTGTTCGGCTGGCGCTTCGAGTCCGCGGGGCCGGACGCCGGCGGTTACGGCTTCTTCCGCTCGGAGGGCAGAACGGTCGCGGGCGGGATGCAGACCACGCCCGCGCAGGGTCCCCCGGCCTGGACGGTCTATTTCCAGTCGTCGGACGTGGACGCCACCGCCCAGGCCGCCGAACGGGCCCACGGCCGGGTGCTCTTCGCCCCCATGGACGTCATGGGACAGGGCATGATGGCGATCGTCGCCGACTCGGCGGGGGTGCCCTTCGGCCTCTGGCAGCCGGGTCGGAACAAGGGCGTGGACCTGGCCGGCGAACCCGGTTCGCTGTGCTGGGTGGAGCTGTACACGCCGGATGTCGCCGCGGCGGCGGCCTTCTACTACACGACCATGGGTCTGGAGACCTCCGCGGTCCCCTTCCCCGGTGGCGTGTACACGTGTGTCAACCCTCCGGGCGCGGGCGAGGACGAGATGTTCGGCGGGTTCGTGACGCTGGCCGACGATCCGACCGAGGCGCGGGACGGGGCGTACTGGCTGCCGTACTTCGAGGTCGCGGACGTGGACGCGGTGGCCGCCGAGGCGGAGGCGCGGGGCGGCCGGGTCCGGATGCCGGCGGCGGACGTCGAGGGCGTGGGCCGGATGGCCCGGCTGGCCGATCCGTACGGGGCGCGTTTCGCGGTGATCAGAAGCGCGCAGCGGGAGGGCTGAGGGCCGGCGGGCGGGCTCAGGCCGAGGCGCGGCGCACCAGGGTGGTCGGCAGGACCACTCCGGCCGGGGTCTCGTCGGAGGTGCGCGGGTCGAGGCGGCGCAGCAGGAGGCGGGCCATGATCCGGCCCATCTCCTCGATGTCCTGACGGACCGTCGTCAGCGGCGGGTCGGTGGCCTCGGCGACCGGCAGCATGTCGTCGAAGCCGACCACCGCCACGTCCTCGGGCACCCGCCGCCCCCGCTCGCGCAGCACCCGCAGCGCGCCGGAGGCGGTGAGGTCGTTCGCGGCGAACACGGCGTCGACGTCCGGGCGGCGCTCCAGGAGGGCGCGCATCGCGCGCTCACCGCCGCCGGGGGTGAAGTCGCTCTCCACGACGAGCCGCGGGTCGGCCGCGCCCATGACGTCCCGGTAGCCGTCGAGGCGGTCGGCCGCCGAGGTCTGGTCGAGGGGGCCGGTGAGGTGCGCGATCCGGGTGCGGCCGAGGCCGACGAGATGGCGTACGGCCTCGCGGGCCCCGCCGCGGTTGTCGCTGTCGACGTACGCCACACCGGCCTCGCCGTCGCTCCAGCCGGGGCGGCCGCCGAACACGGTCGGCAGACCGGCGCCCCGGATGAGGCCGGGCAGCGGGTCGTCGAGGTGGAGGGAGAAGACCAGGGCGCCGTCGACATGGCCGCCGGCGAGATAGCGGGCGACCCGTGTGTGGTCGTCGCGGCCCTCGGTGAGCAGCAGGACCAGCTGGTTGTCCTGGGCGGTCAGCTCCTTGCTGATGCCGCGGAGCTGGAGCGCGAAGAACGGGTCGGCGAAGACCCTGGTCTCCGGTTCGGCGATGACGACGGCCACGGCGCCGTGCCGCCTGGTCACCAGGGAGCGGGCCGCCTGGTTGGGCACGTACCCGAGTTCCTCCACGGCCCGCCGGACCCGCTCCACCAGAGGCTCCCGGACCCCGTCCCCGCCGTTGACGACCCTCGACACGGTGGCCCTGGACACCCCGGCCCGCGCGGCCACGGCCTCCAGGGTGGGACGCTGCGCGGTCTCGGTCACGTCGGGGCTCCTCCTCGGACCTCGGTGGGTGCGGATCAGGATAGCTCCGGGAGAGGTCCGGGCGAGGTCCGGGCGAGGTCCGGGCGAGGTCGGGTGAGAGCGCTCTCGTCGCCGGGCGGGGGCGGGGCGGGGCCGGGCGGTGACCCGTCGTCAGGGGGAGAGCCCCGGCAGCCCCTTCGGCTCAGGGGCCCGCCGACTCCGGCGGGGGCGCCGGCTTCTCGCGGCGGTGGGAGCGGGCGGGCGGCGGGGCGTCCTCGCTGCGGGCCCGGCTCGGCTGGACCCGCTTCGGCTCGCCCGGCATCTTCGGGTACTCCGGCGGGTACGGGAGGTCGCCGAGGCCGTGGTCGTGCTCGTCGCGGCGGGCGAGTTCCAGGAGGGACTCCAGGGAGAAGGCGTGCTCGTCCATGTCGGCGTGGACGTCGCCGAGTGCGGCGAAGCGGGCCGGCATCGTCGCGAGGTCGAAGTCGCGCGGGTGCGCCTCACCGACCTCCTCCCAGCGCAGCGGCGCCGAGACGGGGGCGTGCGGGCGGGGCCGTACGGAGTAGGCGGAGGCGATGGTGCGGTCCCGGGCGGTCTGGTTGTAGTCGAGGAAGATGCGCTCGCCGCGCTCCTCCTTCCACCACTTGATCGTCACCCGGTCCGGCATCCGCCGCTCCATCTCCCGGCCGACGGCGATGGCGGCGCGCCGCACCTGGGTGAAGGTCCACTCCGGCCGGATCGGCACGAAGACGTGCAGGCCGCGGCCGCCGGAGGTCTTGGGCCAGCCCCGCAGACCGCCGAACTCGTCGAGGACGGACCGCAGTTCGTGGGCGGCGCGGACGGCGTCGTCGAAGTCGGTGCCGGGCTGCGGGTCGAGGTCGATGCGCAGCTCGTCGGGGCGGTCCACGTCGTCGCGGCGGACGGGCCAGGGGTGGAAGGTGAGCGTGCCGTACTGGGCGGCCCACAGCACGGCCGCCTCCTCGGTGGGACACATCTCGTCGGCGCTGCGCCCGCTGGGGAAGGTGATGTGGGCGGTGGGGATCCAGTCGGGCATGTTCTTCGGGGCCCGCTTCTGGAAGAAGGACTCGCCGGTCACGCCGTCGGGGTAGCGCTCCAGGGTGGTGGGGCGGTTGCGCAGGGCGCGCAGGATGCCGGGCGCGACGGCCCGGTAGTAGCGGGCGAGGTCCAGCTTGGTGAAGCCGCGCTCCGGGAAGAAGACCTTGTCGGGGCTGGACAGCCGCACGGTCCGGCCGCCCGCCTCCAGTTCCACCGCATCAGCCATGCGAGCCACGGTAGGCGCACCGCCCAGGACGCGCATACCGGGCAAACCTCCCCCGTCGGTCGCCGTGCGGGATGGTCGCCCGGCCGGAGCGTCGGCCACAGCCGGGCGACGGACGAGAGCACAGCTTCAATGGGCCCTCGCCTCTCCTTCGGAGCCGTCGCCCGCGCGGATGGGTGCGGCGTGCGGGCGCCCCGGGCGGCTCGTAGAGTCGGAGCCATGGATCTTCCGGTGATGCCGCCCGTGAAGCCGATGCTCGCCAAGTCGGTGGCGGCGATCCCGGCGGGGATGCAGTACGAGGCGAAGTGGGACGGGTTCCGGGCGATAGTGTTCCGCGACGGGGCGGAGGTCGAGCTGGGCAGCCGCACCGGAAAGCCGCTGACCAGGTACTTTCCCGAGCTGGTGGAGGCGCTGAAGGAGCGGGTGCCCGAGCGCTGCGTGCTGGACGGGGAGATCGTGATCGCGCGGGAGGGCCGGCTGGACTTCGACGCGCTCACCGAGCGCATCCATCCGGCGGAGTCGAGGGTGCGCACGCTGGCCGGGCGGACGCCGGCCTCGTTCGTGGCGTTCGACCTGCTGGCGCTGGCGGACACCGCGCTGCTCGACGTACCGCTGACCGGCCGGCGGGAACTGCTGACCAGGGCGCTGGCGGGGGTGACGCCGCCCGTGCACCTGGCGCCGGCGACGACCGACGTCGAGGTGGCCCGGCGGTGGTTCGAGCAGTACGAGGGCGCGGGCCTGGACGGGGTGATCGCCAAGCCGCTCACCCTGCTCTACCGGCAGGACGAGCGGGCCATGTTCAAGGTGAAGCACGAGCGGACCGCCGACGTGGTGGTCGCCGGCTACCGCCTGCACAAGAGCGGGCCGGTCGTCGGGTCGCTGCTGCTGGGCCTGTACGACGACCGGGGCACCCTCCAGCACGTGGGCGTGTCCGCCGCGTTCCCCATGAAGCGCCGGGCCGAGCTGATCGAGGAGCTGGAGCCGTCGCGGATGGCGGATCCCACCGGGCACCCGTGGGCGGCCTGGGCCGAGGAGGCCGCCCATGAGACGGCCCGGCTGCCGGGGGCGCCGAGCCGCTGGTCGGGCAAGAAGGACCTGTCCTGGGTGCCGCTGAGGCCGGAGCGGGTGGCCGAGGTGGCGTACGACCACATGGAGAACGGGGCGCGGTTCCGCCACACCGCCCGTTTCCGCCGCTGGCGCCCGGACCGCACCCCGGAGAGCTGCACGTACGGCCAGCTGGAGGAGCCCGTGCGCTACGACCTCGCGGAGATCCTCGGCACGCCTCCGCCGTCCCCGCCGCCCCCGGCGCCTCCGACGGCGCCCTGAGTCACGGCGTCATCAGGATCTTCACCGCGCCGTCCTGCTTGCGCTGGAACATCTCGTACGCGTGCGGGGCCTCCGTCAGCGGCAGCCGGTGGGTGGCGAAGTCGTCCACGCCGAGCGGGTCCTCGTCGGTGAGGTACGGCAGGATGTCGTCGGCCCAGCGGCGCACATTGGCCTGGCCCATGCGGATCTGGACCTGCTTGTCGAACAGGGTGCCCAGGGGCAGCGGATCGGCCGTGCCGCCGTAGACGCCGGTCAGGGAGAGCGTGCCGCCGCGCCGGACCAGCTCGACGGCGGTGTGCAGGGCGGCGAGCCGGTCCACGCTGAAGCGTTCCGCCAGGGGGCCGCCGAGGGTGCGCGGGATCAGCGCGGCGGCGTTCTGGACCAGGCGGGCGACCGCGCTGCCGTGCGCCTCGGTGCCGACGGCGTCGATCACGGCGTCGGGGCCGCGCCCGTCGGTCTCGTCGCGCAGGGCCGTGACCAGTTCCTTCTCGCTGTCGAAGGCGCGCAGGTCGTACGTCTCGACGCCGCGCGCCCGGGCCCGGCGCAGCCGCTCGCCGACCAGGTCGACGCCGAACACCCGCCCGGCGCCCCGCAGCCGCGCGATCCGGCAGGCCATGTCGCCGATGGGGCCGAGCCCGAGCACCGCGACACTGCCGCCGGGCGGGACCTCGGCGTAGGCGACGGCCTGCCAGGCGCTGGGCAGGACGTCGGAGAGGTACACGAACCGGTCGTCGGGCGGGCCCTCGGGAACCTTGATCGGGCCGAACTGGGCCTGCGGGACGCGCAGATACCCGGCCTGGGCGCCGGGCACCGCGCCGTACAGCCGGGTGTAGCCGAACACGGCGGCGCCCATGCCCTCGGCGCCGACCTGGGTGGTCTCGCACTGCGTGGGCAGGGAGTTCAGGCACATCCAGCACGTGCCGCAGGCGATCTGGAACGGCACCACGACCCGGTCGCCGGCCCTCAGGTCGGGCACCCCGGCGCCGACCTCCTCGACGATGCCCATCGGCTCGTGGCCGAGGATGTCACCGGGGGTCATGAACGGGGTGAGCACCTCGTACAGGTGCAGGTCGGAGCCGCACAGCCCGGTGGACGTGATGCGGATGACGGCGTCGGTGGGTTCCTGGATCCCCGGGTCGGGCACGGTCTCCACCCGGACGTCCCGCTTCCCCTGCCAGGTCACTGCCTTCATGGTGGCGCGCTCCCTCCGCCGGTCCGGTCCGCCCCGGCGGCCCCGGGGCCCCGGTTCCCGGCTGGTCCCCGGGTACCCGGACCGGCGGCCCCGTCACACCGGGCCCGCCCCCGCGCGGGCGGTACCGAACGCAGGCGCGGCCGAACGGACGAGCGCACAATCGAGGGACGGAGACGGGGTGGCGATGGTGGGTGCACGACGCGCGAGACGCTCCAGGGCGGTGGTCGGGACGACACCGGCCGCCGCCCTGCTCGCCGCCGCCCTCGCCGTCTCCCTCTCCCTCACGGCCGGCTGTACGACGTCCCGCTCCCCGTCGCCCGACGACGGGCACAGCACGTCGGGGCGGCCGGACGGCACCGGCGCACCCACCACGTCCCTCGGCCCGGTGCTCGCGGTGAAGATCGACAACGCGGACGCGGCCCGTCCGCAGACCGGGGTGGACGCCGCGGACGTCGTCTACGTCGAGCAGGTCGAGGGCGGGCTGAGCCGGCTGATGGCGGTGTACGCGAGCAGGCTGCCGCAGGCGGTGGGGCCGGTGCGCAGCGCCCGTGAGTCCGATCTGGAGCTGCTGGAACAGTTCCGGCGGCCGCTGCTGGCGTTCTCCGGGGCCCAGCACAAGCTGCTGCCGCTGATCGACCGGGCGCCCCTGGACGCGGTGACGCCGGGCGACGCGTCCGGTGCCTATTTCCGCGGCCCGGACCGGGCCGCCCCGCACAACCTCTACCTCCGCCCGGACCGGCTGCTGCCGTCGGCGCCGGGCGCGGCGGCGCTGACCACCGGCTTCCGCTACGGCCCGGCACCCTCCGGCGGCCGGACGCAGGCCTCGCACACCGTGCGCTATCCGGCGGCCCGCTTCACCTTCACCTGGTCGGCGGACCGGGCCCGCTGGCTGGTCTCCATGGACGGCACGCCGACGGTGACGGCCGACGGACAGCGGGTGGCCCCGGCCACGGTGGTGGTGCAGTACGTGAAGACCCGCGCGTCGGCGTTCCACGACTTCCTCGGCAACAACACGCCGTACACCGAGACGGTGGGCTCGGGGACGGCGGAGGTGCTCCGTGACGGGCGGGCCTACGACGTGCGCTGGAAGCGGCCGACGGCGCGGGACGGCACGGACTTCACGACCGCCGACGGCAACCCGGTCGACTTCGCCGAGGGGCAGGTGTGGGTGGTCTTCGCGAAGGCTCAGCCTTGAGGTACGAGCGGTTCCGCGGGGTTGCGCAGGCCTTCCGCCGCGTCCGAGACCCTGCGGATGAGGTCGAAGAACTGTGCCTGTTCCGCGGCGGAGAGCGGGGCGAGGAAGACCTGGTTCATCCGGGCCGTGCGTACGGTCAGCCTGCGGTGGATGCGCAGGCCGTCGTCCGTGAGGCGCAGCAGGGAGCGGCGGCCGTCCTGGGGGTCGCGGACCTTGTCGAGCAGCCCACGGCGGCCGAGCCTGCTGATGAGCTCGGCGATGGTCGACCGGTCGAGACCGACCCGCTCCCCCACCGTGCGCTGGTCCAGTCCCGGCTCGGCGACGAGCGCGTTGAGGACGGCGAACTGGGGGGAGGTGATCTCCTCGGAGACCATCGTGTTCCACAGCAGGTAGTGCGCCTGCTGCAGCCGCCGGGCGAGGTGCCCGGGGTGGGTGGTGAGGTCCAGCGCGGCCATGTGCACTCCCCGTCCGAATTAGTCGGTGTACTGAACAATACTCGCCGCCCCCGCAGCTGTCTCCGGAAGCGCCACGTCATCATCCCAGGTCTTGACGCTTTCACCTGCCAGTGGCAGCGTGGGGCACCTCGCTGAAATACTCAGTGCGCTGATTAATTCGCAGAGATGGGGCTCAACGGATGGACAAGGTGGTCGCCACGGCCCTGGAGGCGGTGGCCGACGTGCCGGACGGCGCGTCGCTGGCGGTGGGCGGTTTCGGACTGAGCGGCGTGCCGAACGTCCTCATCCAGGCCCTGTACGAGCGGGGCGTGGGCGGGCTGTCGGTCGTGTCCAACAACTGCGGGGCGATGGAGTCGGGCCTCGCGGTCCTGCTCGCCGCCGGGCGGATCTCCCGGGTGACCGGTTCCTACATCGGCGCGAACAAGGAGTTCGCCCGCCAGTACCTGGCCGGGGAGCTCGAGGTCGAGCTGATCCCGCAGGGCACCCTCGCCGAGCGGCTGCGGGCCGGCGGCGCGGGCATCCCCGCCTTCTACACCCCCGCCGGGGTGGGCACCCAGGTCGCCGAGGGCGGGCTGCCGTGGCGCTACGACGGTGAGGGCGGCGTCGCGCTGGCGTCCCCGCCGAAGGAGGTGCGCGAGTTCGACGGCACCCCGTACGTGCTGGAGCGCGGCATCCGCACCGACTTCGCGCTGGTCCGGGCCGCCCGGGGCGACCGCCACGGCAACCTGGTCTTCAACAAGGCCTCCCGCAACTTCAACCCGCTCTCCGCGATGGCCGGGCGGATCACGGTCGCCGAGGTGGAGGAACTGGTGGAGCCCGGGGAGATCGCCCCGGACGCGGTGCATCTGCCGGGCATCTTCGTGCAGCGCGTGGTCGCGCTGACCCCGGAGCAGGCGGCCGACAAGAAGATCGAGCAGCGGACGGTGAGCAGCTGATGGCCTGGACA
>NZ_JBEXXK010000002.1:256965-359775 GCF_040630405.1 Streptomyces sp. NPDC005811 | reverse complement strand
TCGCCGCCCTCGGCCTCGACATCACCGTCACCCCGCGAGAAGAGACCGCTTGACCTCTACCAACGCGCATCAACTCAGGCCATTTTCAAGAGAGCAGGGCGGTCAGCTGCTGCCCGGTCGCCGCGACATGCGCGACAAGGCGTTCACCTACTTGGATCGCCCGCCCGCTGATCCGCCACTGCCGCTCCTGGGCCACGGCCCGCAAAGTGATGAGAGGATCTGTCGGTGAGATCCGCGGGTCGAACCACAGCTCCCACCACCGCTCCTCATCCAGCGACGGGAACTCCTGCTGCTCCTGCCACAGATTCTCCAGCACCGCCCGGTGGATCTGCTCCATGTTGGCGACCAGCGCGGCCTGCTGGGGATGGCCCCCTTCTGTGTCCTCGGTGAAGGCGGCAATCCGCTCCGTGAACGAGGCAACCTTGTCGAAGGGCACCCATACCAACGCATCCTGCGGCTCGTCTTCCGTTTGCGGGTGGCTGCTCATCAGCGTCAGACCCGCCCCGTCGAGACGTTCGAGCAAAAGCGGGTGATCACGCGCAGCCTTGATCCGCACGGCGAAACCATCGGGCTGGAGGGCCGCGGCTGTCTCCTGGACGAGCTGCGCCGATTCCTGCTCAGCCGTTTCCA
Source organism: Streptomyces sp. NPDC005811 (assembly GCF_040630405.1). Taxonomy (NCBI): domain Bacteria; kingdom Bacillati; phylum Actinomycetota; class Actinomycetes; order Kitasatosporales; family Streptomycetaceae; genus Streptomyces; species Streptomyces sp. NPDC005811. Next base: position 359,145 of record NZ_JBEXXK010000002.1, on the reverse strand, counting down.
AGCCGGTCACCAGAGCGGTTGAGTGGCCGAGCCGGTCCTCACGGTTCACCAGTTCTGGTCCGCCTCCGCCCGAGGGCTCGGGCCGTGGGATCAGCGTTTCGGCCCGCCACGGGACCACCAGGTGGGGAGTCGACCTCCCGGGCACGGATCTGTCAGGCATGGTGGGATGCGTGCCGCTCGGTCAGCGCTTCCAGCAGCAGCTCTTCGTCGACCGCATCGCGCTCGGTCAGAATGGCTTGCTTGGCTGCTGCTTCCGCCGCTTTGACCAGCTCGGCGTGACTCAATCCAGATGCACTATCTGTCACGGTGCCCCACCGTACTGTGCTGGTGTCCATCCCAGCTAGCCGTCTGCGCATTACCTGAATGGCCTGGTCCGGAGTGGGAGGACCGTATGTGGCGATCATGTCGAAGCGGCGGAACAGTGCACGGTCCAGGAGCTGATGGTGGTTCGTGCCGGCCACGACCAAGCTTTCCGAGGGGGCTTCGTCCAGGAACAGCAGGAACGAATTCAAGATCCTTCGAGCCTCGCCGACATCGTTGCCCGCAGCCCGCTCGGCACCCAGCGCATCGAACTCATCGAACAGATAGACCGCTCTCGTCTGAGCCACGGCATCGAAGACCAAGCGGAGCTTCGCAGCCGTCTCGCCCATGAAACGGCTGATCAGACCATCCAGGCGGATGGTGAACAACGGCAGTTTCAGCTCTCCCGCCAACGCGGCGGCCGTCATACTCTTGCCCGTGCCAGGAGGTCCCGACAACAGGATGCGATGCACCGGAGTGAACCCGAACCGTTCCAGCCGGGCTCGCTGACGCTGTTCGTGAAGCACCCGGTCGAGCGATGCCCGCAGCCCTGCGTCCAGCGTCATGTCGTCCAGCTGGGTATCGGGATATCCGGCGGTCAGCAGATTCGACAGCTCACCGCGAGGTTGCACTACCGGCGTCGCAGACCGCTGGCCGCCGGCGGTGCCCTGTTTGCGCCGTACGGTCTCGACCAGTTCTCGCAGCTCTAGAGCGAACTTTCCCTGCCCCTGCCGGGCAGACTTCGCGGCAACCTGCAGAGCCACGCTGTAGAAGCGATCGTCATCGGCTTCGGCGTGCGCGCGCACCAGGGCTTTCAGGTGCTCGGCGTTCGCTGTCATACGCCTTTCACCCTTCCGATGCCCGCTTGGCAGTACTTAGATCTGCCCCGATCTCTGACTGGGAGCCTATGAGCACCCTGCCGGTGCATCGTACGGCTCTCCGCAGTGTGCTGCCGCCCGTACGGCATCACTTCGGGCCCTCTTGCGTGAGTTCTGGTGGGTAGCCCTGGGCTCGCAGAAAGACGTCGAGGGCGAGGGCGGTGATGTCACCGTGTTGGAGGCTGCTGTCTGCGTTGTAGCGGTGGATGCGGTGTTGCAGTTGCAGGTCCTCGGGAACGGCGTAGTTGAGCTGGCCGCGCGTTGTATGGCGGTAGTCGGGAACTTGGGGAAACGGGACCCAGGCCAAGGGCGGCTCCGCGTCGAGCAGGCCGCTCGGCGTAGCGGTATGTGCGGTGAAGGCGGCGATCGCCCCGTCGCGATGGGGCCGCATCGCTGGCGGCGGCCGGGAAGCAGTCGGTGACTGCGCCAAGGCGGAAGGCCCCTGAGGTGGCCATCACGCCCGCGAGGCGCCACGCAGCAGCACGTCCAGGCCCGTCAGGTCGCCGACGACGCAGCGTTTCAGTCGCTCGGCATCGGGCTCTCGGTGGCACCGATAGAAGGCTGGGTGGAGATCCGCCCAGCCTCCGGTGCCTCGACGGGCAAGCCACCCGGCCGGCCGGAGTTCTGCGCAGGGCCGGTCGGAGCGGGGCGTTCCACCGCACCGGCGACCTGCCAGGATTCAGCGCGACCAGGTAGCTCTTCGTCTCACCTCGTCTCACGCATTTCTCACAGACGAGAGCACACGGGAGCACACGGGAGTCCCTGACCTGGGCATTTGATGTCGGGCACTGACCACGGTGGACGAGGTAGACGCGCCGTATGCTCGGGTCAGCGAGCTGGAGCATGAACCGGCCCCGGCCAGTGCCGCTCTTGGTGTCCCAGGCGAGGTGCTGGACGGCCTCTCGGGCTTGCGTGAACGGCTGCGCCAGAGCGGCTCTGAAGCGATCTTCGTCGCTGACTTCAGTGGGGCGTGGAAAAACCCCAGGGTGACCGTATGGGTCGGTTCCTGGGGCCGGAAGCCGACCACGGCTCGGGAGTGCCTTCTTGAGGCGCTTGATCGGATCCGCCAATGCGGCACCCCGTTCATGACGAAGGCCGCCACGAGGGCGGCCAGGATGATCACCTTGTGTGTGATCGGCAGGTCCACGGCCTCCTCCGGGGAGGACGGATGCAGGGATAGGCCCTCTTGCAGAACGGGCAGACCATCAGCCCTCCTCCGTCGTCGTGCGGCGGGCGGCGTAGCCGGACTGGCTGCGCCCGGCCATGAGGCCGCGCTGGTAGGCGGCCTCATTGTGGACCAGGACGAGATCCATCCCGGCCTCGGTGAGGCTGGCGCCGCTGACCGCGGCTCGCTCGGTGACGGCCTCCAAGGTTCCGCGCAGATCGGCCGTCCAGGTGGCCTCGGACATGGTTTCTCCCATGACGAAGCCCTCCGCCGGGGGCAGGGGCCTTGAAGTTCGCGCTGGTCAGGCGGCAAGCGGATGATTTTTAGGGATCATGGTGTAACCGAACACACATGGTCACCAGCGCCACCACCAGCATCGACACGATCGCCGAGACCTCGAAGGAGGGCGCCCCGAAATGGAACGGCGTGCTGATCCCCAGCCAGTCGGCGTCCCGTACCCCGCCGAAGTCGGTGAAGCCGAACGGCACCGCGACCGCGAGCCCCACCACGATGCCGATCAGCACCGCGATCCGGCTCAGGAAGGCGGGTGCGAACCGCTGCACCCCCAGCACCACGGCGAGGACGAACGCGGCCAGCGCGAGGTTCTTCGGCTCCCCGAAATCCTGTGAACCGACGCCGCCCGCCGCCCAGTTGCCGGCCACCGGCAGCAGCGAGAGACCGATGATCAGGATCACCGTGCCGGTGACCAGGGGAGGGAAGAACCGCAGCAGCCGGCCGAACACCGGGGCCAGCAGGACGATCGCGAGCCCCGCGACGATCACCGAGCCGTAGATCGCGGGCAGTCCGCCGCCCGTCGTCCCGATCAGCACCATCGGCGACACGGCGGCGAACGTACAGCCCTGCATGATCGGCAGCCGTACGCCGAAGCGCCAGAACCCGACGCACTGGATCAGCGTGGCGATGCCGCACACCAGCAGATCGGCCGTGATCAGATACGCCAGATCGGCGGGCGACATCTTCATCGCCCCGCCCACGATCAGCGGCACGGCCACCGCGCCGGCGTACATCGCGAGCACATGCTGAAGTCCGAAGGCGGCCAACTGCCGTACGGGGGGCACCTCGTCGACGGGGTGAACGGGTGCGGTCGTGGCCATGGGCACTCCTGAGCGGGGCGACATCCGAACAGCACGGGACGGTACGGGGATTAAACAGATTGTTGATTTCCGAGGTGTTGCCGCTGCGTGTAATCGTCAGCGATCTCTGCCCGGCCCGCGGCCGTCCGCAACGCCGCCCAGTCCGGCAGTTTCACCACGCCCCGCCCCAGCGAGGCCCCCAGCTCCGCCTCGGCCCGCTCGATCGCCAGCCACCCCCGCCACCCGACCGGCTCGGCCCCCGCCGCCCGCAGCGACGGCAGCACATCCTCCGGCACCGGCTTCCGTACGAGCAGCGAGGCGTCCGCCAGCAGCGAGGTCACCGTCTCCTTCGCGCACGGCCGGTTGGTGCCGATGACCCCGGTCGGCCCCCGCTTGATCCAGCCCGCCACGTACTCGCCCGGCGCCGCCGCGCCCGCGCGCACCACCCGCCCGGCCGCATGCGGCACCGTGCCCCGCGCGCCGTCGAACGGCAGCCCTTCCAGCGGCACCCCGCGATAGCCCACCGACCGCAGCACCAACTGCGCCTCGACCACCTCGTGGCGGCCGGTGCCCGTCACCCCGCCCCGGCCGTCGGGCACGGTCCGCTCGAACCGCACCCCGCCCACCCGGCCCCCGACGGCCAGCAGTTCGACCGGCCGCAGGAAGAAGCGGAGCCGGATCCGCCGCCGTGCCTCCCGTGGGGGCAGGGCCGTCCAGCCGCGCAGCACCTCCACATTGCGGCGCTGTGCCGCGGGCAGCCCGGACGGGTCGCCGTACGCCGGGTCGAGCGCCAGCTCCGCCGAGTCCACCAGTACGTCCGTGTCCGGCAGTGCGCCGAGTTCCCTCAGCTCCTTGGTGGTGAAGCGGGCCTGGGAGGGGCCGCGCCGGCCCACCGTGTGGATGTCCGTGACCCCGCTCGCGGCCAACGCGGTCAGCGCGGCCTCGGGCATGTCGGTGGGGCTCAGCTCGGCCGCGCCGCGCGCCAGGATCCGGGTGACGTCCACCGCGACGTTCCCCACACCCACCACGACCGCGGAGCGGACACCCCGCAGAAAGCCCTCGCCCGCCGCGTCCGGATGCGCGCTGTACCAGGAGACGAACTCCGTCGCCGACCAGCTGCCCGGCAGCTCCTCGCCCGGGATGCCCAGCCGGCGGTCGGCCGCCGCGCCCACGCAGTACACCACCGCGTGGTACAGCTCGCGCAGCCGGGATACCGGTACCCCGCCCGCGCCGACCTCGACCCCGCCGAGGAACCGCACCCGCTCGTGCTCCAGCACCGTGCGCAGGTTCCGCTGGAGCGACTTGATCTTCTCGTGGTCGGGCGCCACGCCGTACCGCACCAGGCCGTACGGGCAGGGCAGCCGGTCCAGCACGTCGACCCGCACCTCGGGATCCTGCTGGACGAGGCTCTGGGCGGTGTAGACCCCGCTCGGCCCGGAACCGACCACGGCGACACGCAGCACGGCGTGACCCCTTACCCGCACGACACCCGTGCGACGGAGGAGAGCGCTGGTGCCTCCAGCATCGCACCGCGGATGCTCCGCTGACAGGGTGCCGTCACCGCGAGCCGCGCGCGTGTCCGTTCGTATGGAAAGTGATCATGCGGTTACGTTGCGTGTGTGCTAGAAGCATCTTTCCTTAATCTTTCTGATCGTTCCGCCGAGGACGGGACCGTGTCCGTGCGGCCGGCGTGGGAGCTGCGGGAGAACGGCGACCCCGCCGTGACCTGGTTCGACGTCCGGCTCGCCTTCGCCGACGGGGCCGGGGTGGACCTGCTGGCCGTGGTGTCCGGGGGCTGTGTGTCCTTCGAGGACGTCCATGCCCGGCCGCCCCTGTCCCTCGTCGACCTGACGGAGCTCGCGGACTGGATCGAGGGCCCGCTCCTCGACGGCTGCGCGGGAGGTACCGGGGCGGAGAGCGGGGAGGACGGGGAGGGCGCCGCATCGCCGGGCGGCGCCCGACGCGCCCGCCCGGCCTGGCCGCGCGGGAGCGAGGGGCGCCGGCTCGTCGCCCAGGAGTACCGTGCGGCCCAGTGGCAGGGCGTGGACCCCGTCCTCGCGGTGATGTCCGCGACGGGGCACAGCCGCCGCGGGTCCCTGCGCCTGATCGCCCAGGCGCGGGACGCGGGCTATCTGACACCACGTCACGCGAAACGCTGAGCGGGGACCGGGAGGTCCTCTCCCGGTCAGCCCATCTGCCGCATCCGGGTGATCTCGCTCGTCTGCTGCGCCACGACGTCGTCCGCCATCTCCTCGATCCGCAGGTTGTTGCCCTGCGCCTTGACCTCGGTGGCCATGGTGATCGCACCCTCGTGATGCGTGATCATCAGGCTGAGGAAGAGGGTGTCGAAGGCCTTCCCGTGCGCCGCGCGCAGCTTCTTCAGCTGGGCCTCGCTCGCCATGCCGGGCATGGCGGCGTGGTCGTGCGGACTGCCGGTCTCGGCCTTGTCGTACGACCCGAGCCAGGCCTTCATCGCCTCGATCTCCGGCCCCTGTGCGGCCGCGATCCGCAGCGCGAGGCGCTCGACATCGGCCGACTCGGCCCGCTCCGGGACGAGTTCGGTCATCTCCAGGGCCTGGGCGTGGTGCCGGATCATCATCCGGGCGTACGACACGTCCGCCGAGTTGGGGGAGTCGTCCTCGGCCCGCTGCTCGGCCGCCTCCTGGGCGGAGAGCGTCCGGTTGCCCTCGCCCGGCTTGCCCGGCGCGATCACCGCAGGGCCGCTCGCCGCGCTCGACGTGTCCTGCGTGCCGGAGTCGCAGCCCGCGAGGGCGAGCACGAGCAGCGCGGCCGCGGCGGCGAGGGATGCGCGGCGGTGGGGCACAACGACCTCCTGGGGCAGGCGGGTTGGGGACCTGGACCGTCCACCTCGGGCTCCGGCGGGACGCGTCCTTCGGATCTTCGCACTACTGACCGGAAAGATTCATGACGAGTACGTTGCCAGCCTTTGATATGTGCATGATGAAGACGATACTTCAGGGAACCGTGATCCGTTCCACAGGAACGGCAACGAGGGAGGACGCAGTGACCCTGTCGAACGATCCCCGAACGCGGCGCAGACGGCTGGGCGTCGCCGCCGCCTGTACCGGGCTCCTGGCCGCGCTGCTCACGGCGGTCCCGGCCGCCGCCACCCCCGACCCGGGGGACGCACCGGCCGCGGAGCGCGAGATCTCCCGAAGCGCCCAGGCCGGAGCCGCCGCCGCGATCGCGGACGGCGAGATACCCGGACAGGACGAGATCGTCCACTCCGACAACATCGAGCACCTCACCAACATCCCCAAGGGCGCGCTGTCCGGAACCAATTCGGACCTCGCCTTCCAGGGCAAGTACGCCTTCGCCGGCAACTACGACGGCTTCCGCATCTTCGACATCAGCAACCCGAAGTCCCCGAAGACCGTCTCCCAGGTGCTCTGCCCCGGCTCGCAGAACGACATCTCCGTCTCCGGGGACCTGCTCTTCCTCTCCACCGACTCCTCGCGCAGCGACAGCAGTTGCAACAGCACCACCCAGCCCGCGACCGAGAAGTCCTCCTGGGAGGGCATGAAGGTCTTCGACATCAGCGACAAGAAGAACCCCAAGTACGTCGCCGCCGTCGAGACCGCCTGCGGCTCGCACACCCACTCCCTGGTGCCCGAGCGCAAGAACGTGTACATCTACGTCTCCTCGTACTCGCCGAGCGCCACCTACCCCGACTGCCAGCCCCCGCACGACGGCATCTCCGTCATCAAGGTGCCGCGCAAGGCGCCCGAGACGGCGGCGGTCGTGAACTTCCCCGTCCTCTTCCCGGGCGAGGGCCCGGACGGCGGCGGCAACCCCGGCTCGCCCACCAACCCGGGCGTCTCCAAGACCACCGGCTGCCACGACATCACGGTGCTCCCGGAGAAGGACCTCGCGGCCGGCGCCTGCATGGGCGACGGCATCCTCTTCTCCATCAAGGACCCGGAGAACCCCAAGGTCATTGATCAGGTCCAGGACAACGTGAACTTCGCGTTCTGGCACTCGGCGACCTTCAACCAGAAGGCGAACAAGGTCGTCTTCACCGACGAGCTGGGCGGCGGCGGAGCGGCCACCTGCAACGCGGCGATCGGCCCGAACCGCGGCGCCGACGGCATCTACGACATCGTCGGCAAGGGCGACAAGCGCAAGCTCGTCTTCCGCAGCTACTACAAGATCCCGCGCCACCAGGCGGACACGGAGAACTGTGTCGCCCACAACGGCTCGCTGATCCCGGTCAAGGGCAAGGACATCATGGTCCAGGCCTGGTACCAGGGCGGCGTCTCCGTCTGGGACTTCACCGACTCCTCCGCCCCGAAGGAGATCGCCTGGTTCGAGCGCGGCCCGCTGAGCACGACGGCGCTGTCGGTGGGCGGCGCGTGGTCGGCGTACTACTACAACGGCTACATCTACTCCAACGACATCGCCAAGGGCTTCGACGTGCTGAAGCTCAGTGACCGGCGTACGGATCCGGCCAAGCGGATCCACCTGCGGGAGCTCAACGTCCAGACCCAGCCGGACTACTTCGACTGATCCCCCGCGGACGGCTCCGTCGCGAAGAAGCGCGACAGATCCGCCGCACACCTCCCGCCGGGCGCCTCGGCGCCCGGCGGGACCCCCGACTCCCAGTCCAGCCGGTAGCGTTCGAACAGCTCGGCACGCAACGTGGCCAGCGGCAAAGGCACGTTGGGCAGCACGAGCGCGTACACGGCGCCCATGAGCTGCGAACGCAGCATCGGATAGTCGTGGTCGACGTCCTGCGAGCCGTGCCGGAGGGACGTCTCCCGCAGCAGCTCGGCCAGCCGCTGCTGCTCAGGGCACTGCACGAACCCCTCGGCCTGGAGCAGGCCGGCCATGTGCTGGCGCATCAGCACCGTACGGTCCCGGGCCAGTCCGAGGATCGCGTCGATGGCCCGCGCCATCCGCTCCCGGCCGTCCTCGGTGCACGGCTCCCGCTCCAGGGCCTCCTCGAGCGTACGGTGCATCAGCCGGTGCACCGCCGACTGGACCAACTGCCGCTTGCCGGGGAAGTAGTAGGACACCAGACCGCGCGCCGAACCCGCCCGGTCCGCGATGTCGCCGAGCGTCGTCGCCTCGTACCCGCGCTCGCCCACCAGCTCCAGGGCCGCCTGCAACAGCCGCTCCCGCGAACGCCGCCGCAATTCTTCATTGACCGAGGCGCTGCGCGGGGACATCCTGTAACTCCTGCGTTGACTGGCTATCAGCCAACTATACTCAGGGCATCCCGGACGACTCCGCACGGAGCGGTTCCGGGCTGCGGCCCGCTCTGGGCGACGCGGGGGATCGTCCAGAGTGGGCGCGCCTCCGCCCCGATGGTGGCCTCGGGCTACCGACCTGTGGGGGTGCGGGGGGTCGGCCGCGGTTCTCCGGCCCTGCCGACGCGGGCCCGCGCGGCCGCCGACCCGGCCACGGCCTCCGGACCTCGGGCCCACGCCAACGGCACCCAGCCGGCCACCGTCACCCGGTCCGGCCACCGTCACGCGGTCCGGCCACCATCGCCTGACCTGGCTATCGCAGCTTGGGTCGGCTTCTGCTTTCCGGCCTGGCTTGCGCCTTCCGGCCCGGCTTGCGCCCGTCCGGCCTGACTTCCGTGTCCGGCCGGGCTGCCTGCCGCCTGGCCCGGCTCGCCGCCACCGGTCCGGGTTCCGCCACCCAACCGGCCACCGTCGCCCAACTGACCATTGTCGCCCGGTCCGGCCCGGCTTCCGCCACCCTGTCCGGCCACCGCCTCCGGCCGGGCTTCCCTCCTCGGTCCGGCCCCCCGCCACCCGACCTGGTTCCGCAGTCCGGCCCGGCTACTAGCCGCCTGGCTCGGCCACGCGCCCCTCTGTCCGGGCGCCCGCCAACGGCCTGGCTTCCGCTGTCTGGCCGGGCTGCCTGCCGCTTTGCCCGGCCCCCGCCACCGGCCCGGCTTCCGCCACCCGGTCCGGCCTCCGTCAACGGCTTGGCTTCCGTGTCCGGGCCGGCTGACTGGCGCTCGGCCCAGCTCGCCGCCATCGGTCCGGCTTCCGCCGCCCGGTTCGGCCGCCGCCGTCCGGCCTGGCTTCCGCCACCCGGCCCGGCTACTTGGCGCCTGGCTCGGCCACGCGCCGGTCGGCGTGGCTGGCCGCTGCTCGGCCCGGCTGGCCGCCGGCCGGGCCGGTTGGTGCCCAGCGGCTACCGCCCACCCGCTTTCCCGCCGTGGCCCACCAGGTCCAGGACCGGGCGTAGTCCGTCCGGGCGTTCGGCCGCCGGGAGATGGTCCACGAAGTGCACCGCGCAGCCCAGCGCCGCCGCCCCGCCGTCCGCCCGCCGGTCGTCCCCGACCATCAGGGCCGCGCGCGGATCGACCCCGAGCGCCTCGCAGGCCAGCGCGAACAGCCGGGGGTCCGGCTTCTGCACGCCGTGCTCGTACGACAGCACATACGCGTCGACGAACCGGTCCAGCCCGTGCGCACGGAACACCGGCCGCAGATCCCAGCCGATGTTGCTGACCACGCCCACCCCGATCCCCGACTCCCGCAGCCCGCTCAGCACATCGAGGGCGTCGGGGTACGGCGCCCAGGCCGCCGGGGTCATGTGCCGCTCGTACAGCGCGTCGTGCAGCTCCGGGTCCGGCAGCACCACCTGACGGGAGAGCCCGGTGTACGCCGCCCGGTGCGCCGCGGCGCTCTCGTCCCGCACCCGCCACACCCCGGCCACCTCCTCGGGCACCCGCCCCGGAGCCGCCCCGCCCGGCAGCGCCCCGGCCAGCTCCAGCGCCCGCGCCGTGGCCGTCACTTCTCCCTCCGGCAGTCCGGTCCCGGCCTCCTCCAGCACGGCACGAAACCAGGCCTCGGCGGACTCGATCCGGAAGAGGGTCCCGGAGAAGTCGAACAGAACGGCAGTCATGCGTCCGATCCTAGGAACCCGGACGATCTCGCGGGGTGACGTTCCACAAGAGGGGCAGCTCCTCGTCGCAGAACACACAGACGTACACCCCTTCCCGCACCACGTTGATCTCCCGGCACCGCTCGCACCTCCGGAACACCAGGGCGTACGTGAACCCGGCGGGCCGCGCGACCCCCGACCGGTCCAGGGCGGCCGCGACCGCCGGCCAGCAGTCGGGGTCGGGGCAGTAGCCGGTGGACTGGTTGCTGACCTCGTGGACCTCCCAGCCGCCGCGCCCGGTGCGCCGGAACGAGATCTCCCCCGCGCCGAGCACGGCACCACCGCCCGCACAGGCCACGTGCTCGCTGCGCCGAGGTGCCAGGCGCAGCCATCCGTCGAGTCCGACGACGTACGTGTACGGCTCCCCGTCCTCCGCCCCGAACGCGGTCAGGCCGGCGAGGTCGCGCACCACGTACCCCTCGGTGCCCGGTACGACGGCCCGCAGGATGTCCTCGGGCCCGGCGTAGGGGTACGGCGGCACGATCACGGGCGCCAGTGCCGGTGCGCCATGATGGCCAGCGTCACCAGCAGGGCGCCCAGCAGCCAGCCGCCGAGGACGTCCGAGGGCCAGTGGACGCCCAGCCAGATCCGGGTCAGGCCGACGCCGGCCACGGAGGCGACGGCCACCGTCACGGCCGTACGCCAGACCGGGCGGCTCACGCCGTGACGGTGCAGGAGCCACAGGAGGAGGCCCAGCACCACCGTGGCGGTCAGGGCGTGGCCGGAGGGATATGCCTGGTAGTGGGCGGAGTCGACGGGGTCGGGCCAGACCGGGCGGTCCCGGTCCACCGCCGCCTTCAGGCCCTGCTGGACCAGGGTCCCCACCGCCGACGTGACCACCAGCCAGCCCGCTGTCCACCACGCCGCGTGCCGCCACACCAGCCACACCGCCACTGAGGCCCCCAGCAGCCGCATCGTCACCGGATCCCACACCCAGTCCGAGAGGATGCGGCAGACATGCGTCAGGCCGGGCTCGGCCACGGCCCAGCGGTGGGTGGTGCGGGAGACGCCGCCGTCGACCGACATCAGCGGGTGCCACTCGGCCGCGACCAGGACGAGCAGGACGACCGAGCACAGACCGAGGACCGCGGCGAGGCGGGCGGCCGTGCGCCGGGCCGGTGGACGGGGCGGGGAGTCGACGGACCGGGTGTGCATGATGCGATCCTCGCCGACCCGTGGGGCCGGAGGCGAACCCGGGGTGTCGTGGAGCAGGCCCTGAGGGTTTCCCCGGGGCGGCATCGAGGTGATCGAGGTGATCGGGGTGATCGAGGTGTACGGGCCGACGCGCGCCGTCCGTGTCTCGCGCCGCCCCGCCCGCGCCCGCCCTCGGTCCGTCGCCCCGCCCCCGCCCGCGCCCGCCCTCGGTCCGCCGCCCCGCCCGCGCCCGCGGCCCCGCCCTCAGCCCATTGCCCTCAGCCCCGGCACCAGCGCCACCAGCACCGGGATCACCGGCACCAGCGAGGCCGCCGCCGTCAGACGCAGTCTGCGGGCGGGGGAGAGCCGGTCCGCCGGGGTGAGGAGCCGGTGCACCCGCTGCGGGACATGGGCCTGCGGGGTGGGGGAGGGGCCGAACACCCCGCGGTCCTCGTTGAGTTCGACCAGCGCCAGCGCGGTGGTCAGCCGGCCGAACCGCCGGGACGCCATGTCGTCGGCGGCCAGTTCCACCAGCCGGTGCATCTCGTCGCGGAACGCCGCGAACACCGGCACCTGCGGAAACCCGGTGGCCAGCGCGGACGACGAGTGCAGCAGCCAGTGGTGCCGGGCCTGCGCGTGCCCCTGCTCGTGGGCGAGCAGAGCGTCCAGCTGACGCCCCTTCAGGCGCTGCAACGCGGCCGTGGTGACGACGAGTCGGGGCGCCGCACCCGGCAGCCACCAGGCGTCGGGCCGCTCGCCCTCCAGGACGACGAGACGTCCCGCCGCCGGTTCCTCGCCCGGCAACAGCGGTGCGCGCAACCGCAGTTCGGCCCGGCGTGCCCGGCTGCGGGCCCGGGCGCGCGCCACCTCCCGTACGAGCATCGCCCCGCTCCACAGGCCTGCGCAGGCCAGCGCCACCGCGGTGGCCGCCGCCCAAGGGCCGGTCGAACCGAGGGCGTAGGCATCCACGACCGCCCGTGGCGCCGGCGCGAAGACATGACCGCGTACCGCCTGCCAGGCCGCCGCCGCACTGAGCGTCATCGACAGCGCACAGCACAGCAGGACCGCCGCCACCACACACTGCCACGCCCACAGCGCGACCACCGGTTCGCGGTCCGGCCAGTCGGCCCGGGCGAGCAGCCGGGGCGCTCCGACCGCGGTCAGGGCGCCGAGCAGCAGCAGGACCGCGGGGACCATCATGGACAGCACCCTATGAGCGGCGCACCGCTCAGGGGTACGGCTTGTCCCGGCAAAGTGACGCAGGCCACGGCCGAGTTGGGGTTCGGCACGGCCTCACATGGCCAGAAGCATCGCCAGCATGCCGATGCCCATCGACAGCCGGCACGCCCGCGCCAGCTCGGGACGGTCGCTCCAGCCGACGGCACCCCCGGCGGACGCGGAGGCCCGACCCGCCCCACCGGTCCCGCCGGCCACGGCCGTCCCCGTCAGCGGCAGCAGCCGCACCCCCGAGAGGAGGACGTACCCGGCGAAGTACAGCAGCAGCACGCCCGTGAGGAACGGGACGCCCGAGGCGGCCGCGCCGTGGGCGTGCGCGTGGGGCGGCGACAGGGCCATCGCGACCGCCATGTAGACCATCGCCGAGGTGCCGACCAGATGATGCAGATGGTGGGTGTGCGCCCGCGCCGCCCACAGGGCCCGCAACGCGGCCGCGCCGAACACCGCCGCGTAGGCGGGCCAGGCCCACGGGGGCGGGGTGAACACCGACGGCGGCACCGCCATCACCGCCATCCCGAACCCCATGAGCGCCTCGCCCCCGGCGGCTCTGCGCTGCTCCTCCACACGGCTGCGCATCCGCAGCAGACAGTAGGCACCGGTCGCCGCACACAGCGTGACCAGCAGCCAGCCGGGCGAAGTCGGTCCGTGCACGCGCACCTCCCCGCTCGTCGGTCGCGTCGAGAGATGCGATGCCCACGGCACGCGGCGCGCACGCGGCGCAACGATGTACACGGGGAGCATTCGAGGGAGCACACCGGGTGAGCGCTTGCCCGCCGCATATGGCGCATAAGTCGTTCACGAGTAAAACACATGCTAAATTGATGAGCATGCCCGGATCCCGCCTCCCGCTGGCCGGCGTGCTGCGCCTCGGCCGTCCCTCCGACATCTGGTTCAAGCCCGCCCTGAGCGTCGTCGCCGCGGTCGCCCCGCCGAACCTGATCCTGCTGGCGCTCGGCCGGCTCGACCTGGCGGCCTACACGATGGCGGGCTCCCTGTGCGCCCTCTACGCCCACAACCGCCCCTACGCCGCCCGCGCCCGGGTCCTCGCCCTGGTCGTCCTGGGCATGACCGGCGGCCTGGCCCTGGCGCTCCTGGCGGCCTCGCTCACCGCGGACCCGGTCCTGCTGGTCACCGTCGGCGCGCTGCTGGCCGCCGCCCAGAAGGCGCTCTGCGACGCGACCCGCCTCGGACCGCCCGCCAACGTCGTCCTCACCTTCGTCAGCTCCGCCGCGCTGTTCACCCCGCAGACCCTCGGCCAGGTCCCCGGCCATCTCGGCCTGGCACTGGCCGCGGGCGCCTGGGCCTGGCTGATCGGCATGGCGCCGGGCCTGCTGCGCCCGCACGGCCCGGAACGCCGGGCCACCGCCCACGCCCTGCGCACGACCGCCACATACGTCGCCGCCCACACGACCGCGTCCCAGACGACCGGCTCCCACACGACCGCGTCCTACAAGACCGGCTCCCACACGACCGCGTCCCACACGACCGCGTCCTACAAGACCGGCTCCCACAGGACCGGCTCCCACACGACCGCATCCCACGGCACCGCGCCCGACGCGACCGGCTCCCGTACGGCCGGTGCGCAGACGGCGGGTACGTACACCGTGGGAGCGCAAGCCGTGGGGACCCGCGCCGCGCCGCCGCCCGGCTCCGCCGAGAGCCGCGCCCGCGCCACCGCTGCCGCCGCCGTCCAAGCGGCCTGGCAGACCCTGCTCGCCGCCCGCACCCCGGGCCCGAGGCCCGCCGGCCGCCGCCGGGACGCCCACCGCGCCCTGGAACGGCTCCTCGTCCGGGCCGAGACCGCCCTCGCCGCGCCCGCCGACACCGACCCGGAACGCCTGCGGACCTGGGCCGGCGCCCTGCGCGGAACCGGCCCCGTCCCACGCCCCGACGACCTCCCCGACGACGACGAACTCCTCGGCATCGACGCCGAACTCGCCTCCGGCCCACCGTCGTCGTGGCGAAGGCTGGGCCCGCTCGCCCCCCTCGCGGCCCGCACCGCCCTCGGCTGCGCCCTCGCCGGATACGCCTCCCTCGCCCTCGGCGTCGGCCGCCCCTACTGGGCCCTCGTCACCGCCGCCTCCCTCTACCAGGCGAACGTCACCCTCACCTGGAACCGCGCCGTCCAGCGCGTCGTCGGCAATCTCGCCGGCGTCCTCGCCTTCGCCGTGCTCGTCCCCCTCGCCCACCTCCACCAGGCGGCCCTGGTCCTGGTCTGCCTCGCCCTGAACTTCGGCGCGGAGGCGCTGATCAGCCGCAACTACTGGCTCGGCAGCGTCTGCGTGACCCCGATGGCCCTGCTCATCACCGAGTTCGCCCACTACCAGGACGCGGGCCGGCTGATCACCGAGCGGCTGGTGGACACCCTCGTCGGCGCGGCCGTCGGCTTCGTCGCCGCGGTCGCCGTCACCAACCGCCGCTCCGGCGACCGCCTGGAGCAGTCGCTGACGGCCGTGTCGGAGGCCCGTGACCGCGCCGCACACCTCCTGGCACAGCCGCAGCCCGCCCCCGCCGCGTCCCTGGAATCCGCCCGCCGCGCCCTCGCCGCCGCGCTGGTGGACCTGCGGGCCACCGCCGACACCGCGTCCGGCGAGTGGCGGCGACGCGCCCTGCCCGAGGACCGGGTGATGGCGGCCGAGCGGTCCGGACACCGTACGCTCGCCGCGACGGTACGGCACCGGGGCCTGCCCCCGGGCCGGGACGCGACCACGAGAGCGGAGGGCGTACGGCGATGACGGCGACGCGGGGACCAGCGGCGGCCGGGGACGGGGCGGGGAGGGACACCGTCGCGGCGGTGGTGGGGCAGTGGCAGGCGGTGCGGCCCGACCTCGACACCGGACCCATGGAGATCATCGGCCGCGTCAACCGCTGCGCCGCCCTGCTCCAGCAGGCCGAGGACGCGCCCCTGCGCCGGGCGGGCCTGAGCCGCCCCGAGTTCGACCTGCTCGGCGCACTGCGCCGCACCGGCCATGAACTGACCCCCGGCGACCTGGCCCGCGAGACCTTCTCCTCCGGGGCGGCCGTCACCAAACGCCTCAAGCAGCTCACCGAACGCGGCCTGGTGGAACGCCGGGGCGACACCCGCGACCGCCGCGTCGCCCACCTGAGCCTCACCGACGCCGGCCGCGACCTCGTCGACGCCGTCCTCCCCGAGCAACTCGCCTACGAGCGGGCCGTACTGTCCGCCCTCGACGACGACCGCCAGGGCGAACTGGCCGGGCTGCTCGGTGAGTTGCTGAGCCGTCTGGAAGGGCACATGAGGACGGTCCGGGCCTGAGACGTCAACGGGGCTGGCGGATGACGGAGTTCACCTCTCGTCCCCGGCCCGGTACACCCCGAACACCGCGCCCTGCGGATCCCGCAGTACGGCGATCCGCGGACCGTCGGGCACCGACGTGGGCTCCATCAGCGCGGTGCCGCCCGCCGCCGTCGCCGTGGCGGCGGAGGCGTCCACGTCGGCCACCGCGAAGTACGGCAGCCAGTGCGGCGGCACCTCGGGCGGGAACTTCTCGTCCATCCTGATCATGCCGCCGAAGTCGGCGCCGCCGACCCCCCACTGCAGATAGTTCTCCGACGAGCTCACGGTCCAGCCGAAGACGGTGGTGTAGAAGGTCTCCGCCCGGTCCGGGTCGCGGGTCAGCAGCTCGACCCAGCCGAGCGAACCGGGCGCGTTGAACAGCCCGGCCCCCGGGAAGGCCCGCGCCTGCCAGAGCTGGAACGCGGCCCCGCCCGGATCGAGGGCGACCACGAAACGGCCCACGTCGAAGACGTCCATCGGGCCGACCAGCACCTTGCCGCCGGCCTCGGTGACCAGCCGGGCGCTGACATCGGCGTCGGTCACCGCGAACGACACGTTCCAGGCGCACGGCTGCGCCTTCTGGTAGAGGGGGGTCAGTGCGGCGACGGCCGCCTCGCCGAGGTGCGCGACGGTGTAGCCGCCGGCCTCCTGCCGGGGATCCGTCTCCGCCCGCCAGCCGAACAGCTCCGCGTAGAACCGCTTCGCCGCCTCCGGATCACTGGTCCCCAGCTCGGCCCAGCAGGGCCCGCCGGGCACCGGCGCGTCGAGCTTCATGACGTTCCCTCCAGAAAACTTCCAGAAACCAGAAACCAGAAAAGGGGACCCCTCCAGCACGCTAAGCCCGCCCTGCCCGCCCGGCATCCGCTCACCGGCCCTCAGATCCCGGGCCGGTACCTGATCGGATGATCCGCCGGCACCTCCACCACCACGATCGGGGTCCCGTCCGGATCCTCGATCCACATCTCCACCAGCCCCCACGGCTCCTTCACCGGCGCCCGCACGACAGCGACCCCCTTCGCCCGCAGTTCCTCGTACGCCGCCGTCACGTCCGCGACCTGCAACCACAGCCGTACGGCGGGGTCCGGCGGTGTCTGCGAGCGCCCCGAGAGCTCCAGGAAACCGCCGCCGAGGAAGTAGACGACGCCGCGCTCCGGCCCCGTACCGAACTCGCGGTAGACCCCGAGGCCGAGCTGCTCGCCGTAGAAGACACGCGAGCGCTCGGGGTCGGTGGGGCGGAGGAGGACCCTACTGCTGAGTACATGCACCATGCGTCGGGAGCCTAGTGTCAGGTCGCCCGCCGAGCGGCCGGACGGGCCCGGGACGGGTGGGGATACCCTCGTCCGAGTCCCAGCCGTGCCACACACCGGAGACCGCCCGCATGGACACCGCCGCCACCGCCGCCACCGCCCCCACCTTCCGTGACGCCACCGACGCCGACGTGGACGAGCTGGTCGCGCTGGTCGAGTCGGCCTACCGCGGGGAGTCCAGCCGGGCGGGCTGGACCACGGAGGCGGACATCCTCCAGGGACAGCGCACCGACCCCCAGGGGGTCCTGGAGATCATCGGGTCGGCCGGCGGGCGGGTGCTCACGGTCGAGCAGGACGGCCGGATCGTCGCCTGCTGCCAGCTCGAACACCGCGGCGAGCACGCCTACTTCGGCATGTTCGCGGTCAGCCCCACGGCCCAGGGCGGCGGCCTCGGCCGGCTCGTCCTCGCCGAGGCCGAGCGGCAGGCCCGCGAGATCTGGGGCGCCACCGAGATGCACATGACGGTGATCTCCGTACGCGACGACCTCATCGCCTGGTACGAGCGCCGCGGCTACCGCCGCACCGGACGGATGACGCCCTTCCCCTACGGCGACGAGCGCTTCGGCATCCCGCAGCGCGACGACCTCCAGTTCGAGCTGCTCGTCAAGCCGCTGTCCTGACGCCCCCAAGCGGCGAAGGCGCCCGTCACGCGGTGAGGACACCCGTCACGCCGTGAAGCGCCCCGTGCGCCTGATCTCCGGGTAGTCGGTGGTCGCGCCGTCCAGCTCGAGCGCGCGCACCAGCCGCAGCTGGTACTGGGTGTTGACGACCCAGCCGATGATCCGCAGATCCCGTCTGCGGGCCTCCTCGACGATCTCCAGGGTGAGGCGTCGCAGATTCAGGCACACGGTCGCGGCCCCGGCGTCCGCGGCCCGGGAAACGATGTCGAGGCCGAAGCGGCTGCCGATCAGAGCGGTGCGCACTCCGGGCACCAGCCGGGCCATCTCGGCCACCGCCTCGTCGTGGAACGAGGACACCTCCACCCGGCCCACCAGATCCCGCTCGCGGAGCACCTCGGCCAGCGCCCGCGCCGCCTGCACGTCCTTGATCTCGGCCTGGAGCGGCAGCGTCACGGCGTCCAGGACCTCCTCGAACACCGGCACCCGTTCCCCGCGCCCCGCGTCCAGGGTCTTCAGCTCCGCGAGCGTCTGATCGGCGATGGGGCCCGTCCCGTCGGTCGTACGGTCCACGTCCGGATCGTGCATGACCACCAGGGCGCCGTCCTTGCTCAGATGCAGATCGAGTTCGATCGCATCGAGGCCGGCCTCCTCGGCGGCGACGAACGAGCGGAGGGTGTTCTCGGGCTCGACCCCCATGACACCGCGATGACCGATGGTGACGAAGTTCAAGACGGGACTCGCTTCCGTCGACGAGCGGGTGCGCAGATCCGCAGCCTAGTGGCCCGGGCTCGTCATGGACACGTGTAGACGCGGGTGATCGTCCTGTCTACCCACTCTGAGCGGAACCAAGCACTCCTCCGGTGTTGGACAGGAAAAACTCACGTGAAACTGCGAGTGCGCAGGATAATTTCCGGTGACCCCACTTGCTGAGGTAAACCTCGTATGCATACGGTGTCCATACGCGAGGTTCTCCCGTGGAGGATGGGATATGACGGAAATTCTTGTGCAGGCGGCGACGGGGGAGCGGGTTCCTCCCGGCACCAGGGTGGTGGAGCACCCGGCGTGGCCCGTGCTCAAGGATGCCGTGGAGCGGATCCGCCCCTGGCAGTCCAAGGACGGATCGATCGATTTCACGGCCGTCGACGCCCCCGAGCGCCCCGAGGCCGAGCGGGCCGTGCGGGACGTGATCGACGCGGTCGAGAAGCTGTCCCCGCTGCTCCCGCACGACGCCGACTACCACCGGGCCCTGATGAAGGACCTGCACCGCTGGGCCGAGGGCGGCTTCGAGGTGCCGGACTTCCTCGACTCGCTGCTGGCCTTCCAGCCCGCCGCGAACCGCGCCGACGGCCTCCAGCACCTGGTCGTCTTCCCGATGTACACGCAGAACGGCAACCCGGACCGCAACCTCGAGGCGGTCGTGCTGCGCATGGTCTGGCCCGACTGGCTGGCCGAGCTGGAGCGCACCCGCTACGACAACCCGCTGTTCTGCGGCATCAAGTTCGAGGACTTCACCTCCGGCTACGACACCAACTCGGCCGTGCTCTTCCCGGAGACCATCGCCGTCCGCGAGGCGCCGGAACGTTTCTCCTGGGGTGGGATCTTCTGCGACCGCGAGGCCGCCCGCTTCCGCCGGGTCACCGACGCCGCCGTCGGCATCCTGGGCCTGGAGCTCCCCGAGGACATCGCCGCCATGGTCCACGACCAGAAGCGCTGCGAGGAGGCCTTCGTCCTGTGGGACATGGTCCACGACCGCACCCACAGCCACGGCGACCTGCCCTTCGACCCCTTCATGATCAAGCAGCGGCAGCCGTTCTGGATGTACGGCCTGGAGGAGCTGCGCTGTGACCTCACCGCCTTCAAGGAGGCCGTGAAGCTCGAGGCCGACGGTGTCCCGCAGGCCCGTGACGTGCAGTACGCGGTCCTCTTCGACCGCATGTTCCGCTTCCCGGTCACCGGCGAGCGCGTCCGCAACTACGACGGCCTCGGCGGCCAGCTCCTCTTCGCCTACCTGCACCGGCACGATGTCATCCGCTGGACCGACAACAAGCTGCACATCGACTGGCAGCGCGCCCCGCAGGTCACCAACGAGCTGTGCGCCGAGATCGAGAAGCTGTACCGCGACGGCATCGACCGCCCCAAGCTGGTCCACTGGTTCGCCGGCTACGAGCTGGTCTCCACCTACCTCTCCCCGCACCCGGGCTCCCGCTGGGCCAAGGGCCCCGACGCCCTGGATCTCTCGCAGCCGCCGCGCAAACTCGTGGATGACGTGCTTCCCGACGAGTTTCCGCTGAGCATGTTCTATGAGGCACTGTCCAAGAAGCTCAAGAACGTGATCGCCTCGACCAAGGGCATTCGCGCGGACGGCGCCGAGAGGGTCGCCGCGTGAGCGACCGTACGGACACCGCTCAGCAGGAGGCAAGGATGGGGAACGGCGCTCTCAACGGTGCGGTGATCGCGGTGGCCGGCGCGGGAGGACCCGCCGGCCGTGCGGCACTGCTGCGGCTCGCCCGCGCGGGCGCGACCGTCGTCGGCTCGGACAACGACCCCGAGCGCCTGGCGGAGGCCGTCGACCACGCCCGCTACGAGGCCGGCGGCGCCACCGTCACCGGCGACACCGTCGACCTGCTCGACCTGAACTCCACCCGTGACTGGGCGAACCGCGTGGAGAAGGACTTCGGCCGCATCGACGGACTGGTCCATCTCGTCGGCGGCTGGCGCGGCAGCGAGACGTTCGTCAAGACCAGCCTGGACGACTGGGACTTCCTCGAACTGCTGCTCGTCAAGACCGTGCAGCACACGTCACTGGCGTTCTTCGAGGGCCTCCAGCGCAGCGAGCACGGACGGTACGTGCTGATCAGCGCGGCCGGCGCCTCGAACCCCACGGCGGGCAACGCCGCCTACGCCGCCGCCAAGGCCGCCGCCGAGGCCTGGACCCTCGCCCTCGCGGACGCCTTCCACAAGGCCGGGGGTGCCGCGGGACCGACCTCCGCGGCTGCCATCCTGGTGGTGAAGGCGCTGGTGCACGACGCGATGCGTGCCGACCGGCCCAACGCGAAGTTCGCCGGATTCACCGACGTCACGGACCTCGCCGAGGCGATCGCCGGCGTCTGGGAGAAGCCCGCACCCGAAGTGAACGGACAGCGTCTGTGGCTCACAGAGAAGCCGTGAACCCCCCGAAGACCGACGCCCGTCGCCATCACGACCCGGAGGTCCGCGGTTTCGCCAGCGACAACTACGCCGGGGCCCACCCGGAGGTGATGGCCGCCCTGGCCCTGGCCAACGGCGGCCATCAGGTCGCCTACGGCGAGGACGACTACACGGAGAACCTCCAGCGGATCGTCCGCGGCCACTTCGGGGCCACGGCCGAGGCGTTCCCGGTCTTCAACGGCACCGGCGCCAACGTCGTCGCGCTCCAGGCCGTCACCGACCGCTGGGGAGCGGTGATCTGCGCCGAGAGCGCCCATATCAACGTGGACGAGGGCGGTGCTCCGGAGCGGATGGGCGGCCTGAAGCTGCTCACCGTCGCCACGCCCGACGGCAAGCTCACCCCCGAGCTGATCGACCGGCAGGCCTGGGGCTGGGAGGACGAGCACCGCGCGATGCCGCAGGTCGTCTCGATCACCCAGAGCACGGAGCTCGGCACCCTCTACACCCCGGACGAGATCCGCGCGATCTGCGACCACGCCCACGCCCACGGCATGAAGGTGCACCTGGACGGCTCCCGCATAGCCAACGCGGCCGCCTCCCTGGACGTCCCGATGCGGACCTTCACCAACGCGGTCGGCGTCGACATCCTCTCCCTCGGCGGGACGAAGAACGGCGCGCTGTTCGGCGAGGCCGTCGTCGTGATCAACCAGGACGCCGTCCGCCGCATGAAGCATCTGCGCAAGCTGTCCATGCAGCTCGCCTCCAAGATGCGGTTCGTCTCGGTGCAACTGGAAGCACTGCTCGCGAAGGACCTGTGGCTGCGCAACGCCCGGCACGCCAACGAGATGGCCCAGCGGCTCGCCGAGGGCGTGCGCGCGGTGCACGGGGTGGAGATCCTCCACCCGGTCCAGGCCAACGGCGTGTTCGCCCGGCTGCCGCACGAGGTGAGCGTGCGGCTCCAGAAGCGGTTCCGCTTCTACTTCTGGGACGAGGCCGCGGGAGTCGTGCGCTGGATGTGCGCCTTCGACACCACCGAGGAGGACGTGGACGCGTTCGTCGCGGCGGTCAAGGAGGAGATGGCGCACTGACGCCGGCCCGGCAGGGCTCCTGCATAGATATGCGGTCACCCGAAAAGTCATTGACGGTCGGGTGGCCGCGTTCCTATGCTCTCCGATCATGGAGCTGATCCAGGAGAACCCCGACCTGTCCGCCTATCTGGCCGCCGACGAGGTCATCGACCACCATCACCCGCTCGTCCGGGAAACCGCCGCACGGCTCGCCGAGGACGCCATGGACTCGTATGCCTATGCACGCCTGGCCTTCGAGTTCGTGCGCGACACCATTCCCCACTCGTACGACTCGGGGGATCCGCGCGTCACCTGGCGCGCCTCCGACGTGCTGGAGCAGGGCACGGGCATCTGCTACGCCAAGGCCCACGCGCTCACCGCGCTGCTGCGGGCCGAGGACATCCCCACCGCGCTGTGCTACCAGCGCCTCGCGCACGACGCCGGCACGGGGCACTGTGTGCACGGACTGGTCGCCGTGCGCTTCCACGGCGCATGGCACCGCCAGGACCCGCGCGGCAACAAACCGGGGGTGGACGCGCGGTTCTCCCTGGACGGCGAACAGCTCGCCTTCCTCCCGGACGGGGAGGCGGGCGAGCTGGACTATCCGACGCTGTACGCGGCACCGCACCCGGCGGTCCTGGACGCGCTCAGGGCCGCCCCGGACCGGCCGTACCTCTGGCGGACGCTCCCGGCCGGGCTGGCCTGAGGCGCCCCCCGGCCGGCGTCAGTGCGCCTCGGCCTCGCGGACCTGCTCCGGCGTCGGCGCCGTACCGCCCAGATGCGCCGGCATCCACCAGGTGTCGTTCGCGTCCTTCGGGCGGACCGGATAGGCGCGCTGGGCGGCCTCCAGCAGCTCCTGCACCCGCTCGCGCAGCTGGCGGGTGATCGCGCCCGCGTACTTGTCCTTGGACGCCTCGATCGCCTCGCCGACGCGGATGGTGATCGGGGTGTGGCTGCGCTTGAAGTTGCGCGGGTGGCCCTTCGTCCACAGCCGCTGCGTCCCCCACACGGCCATCGGGATCAGCGGGACGCCCGCCTCCTGCGCGAGCCGCGCCGCACCCGACTTGAAGCTCTTCAGCGTGAACGACTGGGAGATCGTCGCCTCGGGGAACACCCCGACGATCTCGCCCGAGCGCAGCGAGGCCAGCGCGTGCTGGTAGGCCGCCTCGCCCTGGTTGCGGTCCACCGGGATGTGCTTCATCCCGCGCATCAGCGGACCGGAGATCTTGTGGCGGAACACCGACTCCTTCGCCATGAAACGAACGAGACGTTTCTGCGGGAGCGCGGCCAGGCCGTCGAAGATGAAGTCGAGGTAACTGATGTGATTGCTCACCAGCACGGCACCGCCCGAGCGCGGGATGTTCTCCGACCCCTTGCAGTCGATCTTGAGATCCCAGGCCTTGAACAACGTCAGGGCGAGGCCGACAGCGGGACGGTAGACAAGCTCTGCCATGGGCGGCGCGGACCCTTCCTTCTGCCCGGAAAGGGGTTCCCCTTCGGGCAAAGTTACGCTGCCGTAGGTTTACGGCATCTCGCAGATCGTGCCCGAAGAACGGCCGGGGGGCCAGTCCCCGTGCCCCACGACGACGAGATCCTCGTCACTCAGCCCGTGATCCACCTCGGTCTTTTAAGCCGCCTTTACTGCGCGCGCACCGCCACACGCCGCACGAGCAGGTACAACTCGCAGCCCAGGCAGTACCCGAAAGCGGCATTGAGGAAGGCGGCCGCGAGCGCCGCGCCGGTCGCCGCGAGCCCCAGCCAGCCGGGGCCCAGCGTCAGGCCCACCAGTCCCACGGCGGCGAAGACCAGCCCCACCGCCTGCGCGAACCGCGGCGGCTCCGGCGACTCGAACTCCGTCGGCGGTCCGATCCGCGGCCGTACGATCCTGCGGAACGCCCAGCCGTACGGCGAACGCCCCACCCCGCCCGCGGCGCCCAGGGCGAACGCCAGCGTCTGCCAGGCCAGCAGCCACACACTGCCGGTCACCAGCACGGCCGCCAGTACTACGGTCGTGACGGCGGCCCCGAGGCGCGGGCCCCTCACATCGATGTCCATGGAGCGAGCATTCCTCAGAAGAAACGATTCTTGGTGCGGGGAATCTTTGCAGTCTCATGAACGCTGGAGCAGCTGGTGACCGGACTGGTGGTGTGCGTGGCGGTGCTCGCGGCGGCGAGCGCCTACGGAGTGCTGCAGCGGCGGCGGAACGGGAGGGTGCGGGTGCGCGGGCGCGACGACGGAAAGCTGCTCGATGCCGACCGGCTCGGCGGCGCACTGGGGGAGCGGGCCACCCTCGTGCAGTTCTCCAGCGCCTTCTGCGCCCCCTGCCGGGCCACCCGCAGGGTCCTCGGCGAAGTCGCGGACATGGTGCCCGGCGTCACCCACATCGAGATCGACGCCGAGGCGCACCTGGACCTCGTCCGCGAGCTCGACATCCTCAAGACGCCGACCGTCCTGGTCCTCGACGCCGACGGCCGCATCGTCCGGCGCGCCACCGGGCAGCCCCGCCGGGCCGACGTCATCGCCGCCCTGGGAGAGGCCGTGTGACCTGCCGCCGGGTGAGGGTGAGGCAGCTTTCAGATTGCGGAACGTACTTGACTGGGCACGCCACCTATCGTCAGCCTGACCCCATGCCAGAGGAACTCCTTCTCCACGGGCGGGTCCACGTCGACCTGGTCCGTACCGCGAGCGCGCGCTGTCCGGGCCGTTGACCGCCCCCGGACCCTCCCGCCGCTCCCTCCAGAAGGACGACAACTCCATGACGGCCTCGCCCGACCTCGGTACCGCCCGGCTCGCCTCTCCCGACCTCCTGCGCTCCGTCTTCCGCCGGCATGCCGCGGGAGTCGCCGTGATCACCGCTCCGGGCGCCTCCGGCCCGGTCGGCTTCACCGCCACCTCCCTCACCTCCGTCTCCGCCGAACCCCCGATGCTCTCCTTCGGCGTCGGCACGGGCGCCTCCAGCTGGCCCGCGATATCCGGGGCGGAGCACGTGGGAGTGCATCTGCTCGGCGAGCACCAGCAGGAGCTGGCCGCCACCTTCGCCCGCAGCGGCGCCGACCGCTTCGCCGCGCCCACCGCCTGGCGCGAGGGCCCCGAAGGTGTTCCCGTCCTCGACGACGTCCTCGCGTGGCTGGTGTGCCGCGTCGTCGCGCGCGTCCCCGCCGGGGACCACCGGATCGTGCTGGCCGAGGTCGTCCTCGGCGATCCGGCGGGCGCGGGCCGGCCGTTGCTCTACCACCAGGGCCGGTTCACCGCTCTGCGGGATTGATCACTGCCCGGCTCTCCTGCGAAGCCGTCGAGTTCCGGTTACGCTGCGTTGCAGAGGTCACAGTTCAAAGCGCTTGCTTAGCGGGCAGGAACTGGGTGTACTGACGAGTAATATTTCGTTCGGAGCGCAGGCCGCCCCGATCGGGATCGGCCGCTTGTGGCGCCTATGCTGCCTGAAAGAAGGCAGCCGAGAACTGACGATGCAGTAGGAGAGCCGGCGTGAGCTTGAGGATCGTTGTCACTGTGAAGTACGTGCCCGACGCCACTGGCGACCGGCACTTCGCCGATGACCTGACCGTCGACCGGGACGACGTGGACGGTCTGCTCTCCGAGCTCGACGAGTACGCCGTCGAACAGGCGCTGCAGATCTCCGAGAACTCCGACGACGACGTGGAGATCACCGTTCTCACGGTGGGCCCCGAGGACGCCAAGGACGCGCTGCGCAAGGCGCTGTCGATGGGCGCGGACAAGGCGATCCACGTCGAGGACGACGACCTCCACGGCACCGACGCCATCGGCACCTCCCTCGTGCTGGCCAAGGCCATCGAGAAGGCCGGCTACGACCTGGTGATCTCCGGCATGGCCTCCACCGACGGCACCGCCGGCATCGTCCCGGCCCTGCTCGCCGAGCGCCTGGGCGTCCCGCAGGTCACCCTGCTCTCCGAGGTCTCCGTCGAGGACGGCACGGTCAAGGGCCGCCGCGACGGCGACGCCGCGAGCGAGCAGCTTCAGGCCTCCCTCCCGGCGGTCGTGTCCGTCACCGACCAGTCCGGCGAGGCCCGTTACCCGTCCTTCAAGGGCATCATGGCGGCCAAGAAGAAGCCGGTGCAGGCCTGGGACCTGTCCGACCTCGACATCGAGGCGGAGGAGGTCGGCCTCGAGGGCGCCTGGACCAAGGTCGAGGACGCCGCCGCGCGCCCGGCCCGCACCGCCGGCACGATCGTCAAGGACGAGGGCGAGGGCGGCAAGCAGCTCGCCGAGTACCTCGCGAGCCAGAAGTTCATCTAAGGCTCGACACGCCGACCGCCCCCTCAACTTCGTTTCGCAGGAGAGCAATCCCATGGCTGAAGTCCTCGTCTACGTCGACCACGTGGACGGTGCCGTCCGCAAGCCGACCCTGGAGCTGCTGACGCTGGCCCGCCGCATCGGCGAGCCCGTCGCCGTCGCGCTCGGCGCCGGTGCCGAGAACACCGCCGCCGCGCTCGCCGAGCACGGCGCCGTCAAGGTCCTCACGCACGACGCCTCCGAGTACGCCGACTACCTCGTCGTACCGAAGGTGGACGCGCTGCAGGCCGCCGTCGCCGCCGTCTCCCCGGCCGCCGTGCTGGTCCCCTCCTCCGCGGAGGGCAAGGAGATCGCCGCCCGCCTCGCGCTGCGCATCGGCTCCGGCATCATCACCGACGCCGTCGACCTCGAGGCCGGCGACGAGGGCCCGGTGGCCACCCAGTCGGTGTTCGCCGCGTCCTTCACCACCAAGTCCCGCATCGCCAAGGGCACCCCGGTCATCACCGTCAAGCCCAACAGCGCCGCCGTCGAGGCCGCCCCCGCCGCCGGTGCGGTCGAGGCCCTCGCCGTGACCTTCTCCGCCGCCGCGACCGGCACCAAGGTCACCGGCCGCACCCCGCGCGAGTCCACCGGCCGCCCCGAGCTGACCGAGGCCGCGATCGTCGTCTCCGGTGGCCGCGGCGTCAACGGCGCCGAGAACTTCGCGATCATCGAGGCCCTCGCCGACTCCCTCGGCGCGGCCGTCGGCGCCTCCCGCGCCGCGGTGGACGCCGGCTGGTACCCGCACACCAACCAGGTCGGCCAGACCGGCAAGTCCGTCTCGCCGCAGCTCTACATCGCCAACGGCATCTCCGGCGCCATCCAGCACCGCGCCGGCATGCAGACCTCGAAGACCATCGTGGCCGTCAACAAGGACGCCGAGGCCCCGATCTTCGACCTCGTGGACTACGGCATCGTCGGCGACCTCTTCGACGTCGTCCCGCAGCTCACCGAGGAGATCAAGACCCGCAAGGGCTGATCACCCGGCCGGCGCAGTCGCCCGAGGCCCCCGTGACCCCAGCGGTCACGGGGGCCTCGGGCGTTCACTGCAGGCTCACCGACGCCAGCACCGGCAGATGGTCGCTCGGATAGCGGCCGTCCACCGTGAACGGATCGGCCCACGCCCGGTGGACCGTGACATCGGGGGTCGACAGGATCCAGTCGATGCGCTCCCCGTCGGGCTTGAGCGCCTTCCAGCCGTTGAACGTCCCGAACACCGGACCGGTCTCCCGCGCGGTGTCCCAGGTGTCGACGAGTCCGGAGTGCAGCAGCGTGCCGTAGGCCGGGTCCGTGGGGGCGACGGCGTTGAAGTCGCCGGTCAGCAGGACCGGGCGGGAGGGGCCGAGCCCCCTGATCCGTTCGGCGATCAGCTGGGCCGCCCGCACGCGCGCGTACGCGCTGCGGTGGTCGAGGTGCGTGTTGAGGACGTGGAACTCCCGTCCCGGGTCCCGCCGGTCGCGGAAGAGCACCCGGGTCACCAGCCGGGGGAAGGCCGCCCCCCAGGTGTTGGAGCCCGGGACGTTCGGCGTGTCGGAGAGCCGGAAGACATCGTGGGCGAGCGGTTCGAGCCGGCGGACGTCGTAGTAGACCGCCACCGACTCCTCGTCACCGCTGCCCGGGGTGCCGATCCAGTCGTAGTGCGGGCCCAGGTCGGCCCAGACGGCCTGGAGCTGCTTGAACTGCCCCTCCTGGGTGCCCATGACATGCGGTGCGGTCTCCTGCAGCAGTGCCCGCATCACCGGGCGCCGGTGGACCCAGCTGTTGCCGTCCTGGTCGACCGGGACCCGGAGGTTGAAGGTCATGATCCTCAGCGGGGGCACGGACTGCGGCTTCCGGGCCGGTGAGGGGACCGAGCGGCGCGGCTCGGCCGCCCCGACCGCGGCGAACAGCGGGACCGCGACGGCTGCCGAGACCATCGCTCTCAGTCCCGCCCGCCGCGTCGGTCCCGTGATGCCTGTCATGTGTCCCCTCTCGCCTCGTGAGCCAGGATGAAGGTGTGCGGGTCTGTGCGGAAGAGGGGGAAGGTGCGGAAGTGATCACACAGGACGACGGCCCGGTGATCACACAGGACGGCGGTGTGCGCCGGGTGACCAGGGCGTGGACGGGGTGTTGACCCGCCGGAACATCCACGGATAGCTTCGCTCTACGGATTATCGATTCCGGAATGCGGAAACCGTCGTACGGAACAGTGGTACGAAAACAGGAGGCTGTGGGATGGGCCAGGGCCAGCAGGAGACGGTGTCGACGAGCCTCGCGGGCGCCGTCAGCGAGGAGATCAGTGCTTCCCTCGCCCCCGTCGACGCCGAACTCGACCGCCGCTACCCCGGCGACCCCGGCACCCGTCAGCCCGTCCACACCGTCTACGTCCCCGCGGACGCCTTCACCGCCGACACCGTCCGCTCCTGGGGCGACCGCGCCCTCGCCGCCCTCGACGAACACGCCCCCGACGCCGCCTCCTTCGCCGCCTGCCTCGGTCTCCCCGACCACCTCGCCGAACCCGTCCACACGCGCGTACGGGCCAAACTGGAGCGCGAGCCGGTGGAAGACCTGCGCATCGACTTCGAGGACGGCTACGGCCCCCGCCCCGACCCCGAGGAGGACGAGACCGCCGCCCGCGCCGCCCGGCTCGTCGCCGAGGCGTACACGAAGGGCACGGCCGCCCCGTACATGGGCATCCGCATGAAATGCCTGGAGGCCGCCGTCCGCGACCGCGGCATCCGCACCCTCGACATCTTCCTCACCGGCCTGCTGGCGGCCGGCGGCCTCCCCGAGGGCCTGGTGCTGACCCTGCCCAAGGTCACCTACCCCGAGCAGGTCACCGCCATGGTGCGGCTCCTGGAGGCCTTCGAGAAGGCGCACGGACTCGCACCCGGCCGGCTCGGCTTCGAGATCCAGATCGAGACCAGCCAGGCCATCCTCGCCACGGACGGCACCGCGACCGTCGCCCGGATGATCCAGGCCGCCGAGGGCCGCGCCACCGGCCTGCACTACGGCACCTTCGACTACAGCGCCTGCCTCGGCGTCTCCGCCGCGTACCAGGCCAGCGACCACCCGGCCGCCGACCACGCCAAGGCGGTCATGCAGGTCGCCGCGGCAGGCACCGGCGTCCGCGTCTCCGACGGCTCCACCAACGTCCTGCCCGTCGGCCCCACCGCGAAGGTCCACGACGCCTGGCGGCTGCACTACGGCCTCACCCGCCGTGCCCTGGCCCGCGCCTACTACCAGGGCTGGGACATGCACCCCGCCCACATCCCCACCCGCTACGCGGCCGTCTACGCCTTCTACCGGGAGGGATTCGCCCAGGCCGCCGAACGCCTCGCCCGTTACGCGAACCGGGCCGGCGGCGATGTGATGGACGAACCGGCCACCGCCAAGGCCCTCAGCGGCTATCTGCTGCGCGGCCTGGACTGCGGGGCCCTCGACCTCGCCGAGGTGACCGGCGCGACCGGGCTGTCCCGGGCGGCCCTGGAGGGCTTCGCGGCCCCTCGGCGAGGCGATCTGACGGCTTCGGCACCCTGACCGGGACCGGCCGGGCGCCCGGCGCCTACTGCTCGGGGAACGTGTACGGGCGCGTGATGATCTCCATCCCGTGCCCGGCCGGATCCATGAAGTACAGGCCCCGGCCGCCGTGGTGACGGTTGATCTCACCCGGCTGCTTCCCGTGCGGATCCGCGAAGTACGTGATCCCCGCCGCCCGGATCCGGGCGAACGAGGCATCGAACTCCGCGTCCGAGACGAGGAACGCGTAGTGCTGCGTCACGATGGACTCCGCCGGCACGGTGACGAAGTCCAAGGTGACTTTGTTGGCGGTGTCGACGGGGACGAACGGCCCCCATTCCGCAAGGCAATCTCACGGGCACCTCCATGCTTCACCCGGCCGGTGACCGACACGCGATGCCGTACGACGATCTTACCGCCCGCTCCCGATCCGGCCGCGGTCGCGCCCGGGGTCACTGGGGGAAGGTCGGCCACACGCCCAGTGAGGTCACGGCGGTGGTGGTGATGCCGGAGGGCCCGCCCGGCAGGAGCAGGCTCGTCTGCTCGTAGTCGTTGTCGCCGATCACCAGGTCCGCGTCGCCGTCCCGGTCGGTGTCCCGCAGCCGGATGTTCAGCCCGAACCTCTCGTACGCCGTGGGGTCCCCGGGGACTCCGGCGGTGGCGCGGGTGAACCACTGCGAACCGGCGCCGGTCAGGCCCTTCGTCCCGCCGCGCAGGATGTGGACGCCGCCCGCCGAGGCGGCCGAGCCGACCTTCTCCTCCTCCGAGCCGACCGCGAGGTCGGGGTAGCCGTCGCGGTTGGTGTCGCCGGCGGAGAGCGTGCCGCCGAAGCCGTCGTTCTTGGTGGCGGCCGTGGCGACACCCGAAGTGGACTGGGAGAGACGGTACTTGGTGGTGGGGCCGGACGTTCCGCCACGTACGACGACGACCGAGCCGGCGCCGTTGCCGTAGCGGGTGTCGCCGACGGCCAGATCGCCGTAACCGTTCTTGTCGAAGTCCGCGACAACGCCCGTGGGGCTGTAGTCGGGGCCCGTGCTGTTGATCGGCGTGACCTTGGCGGCGGGCTTGACGGTGGTCCCGCCCCGCAGGAACCAGGCGTCCAGGGTCATCTTGCCGTTGCGGTAGCCCTGACCGAGGACGTACAGGTCGGTGGCCTTGTCCTTGGTGACCTTCCCGGCGACCAGCCCGGCGGGTTCGAGGATGTCGGACGAGCTCGCGGGCAGACGGTGCTTGGTGACCTTGCCGGTCGTCCCGGCCTTGGAGAAACCGCCCCGGAAGACGTACGCCGTGTCGAGGCCGTCCACGACCGCCAGGTCCGCCTTGCCGTCACCGTTGAAGTCACCGGTCTCGACGGCCTTGCCGAAGCCCCGTTGCCTGACCGCGCCCACGGGGAGCCGGGTCGCCTTGGTGCCGAGGCCGGACTTCGCACCCCACATGATGGTGACCGCCCCCGCGCCGACCTTCCCGCTCACCTTCTCGGTGAAGTCGGTGACCGCGAGGTCGGCGTAGCCGTCGCGGTCGAGGTCGGCGGCCGCCAGGTCCTCACCGAAGGCGTCCGCGAAGCCGCCGGCGTCCCCGGCGGTCCCGGGAACGCCCGAGCTGTTCTGCGTGAACGTCTTCGTCACGGTGCCGGGACCGG
Organism: Streptomyces sp. NPDC005811; assembly: GCF_040630405.1. NCBI lineage: Bacteria > Bacillati > Actinomycetota > Actinomycetes > Kitasatosporales > Streptomycetaceae > Streptomyces > Streptomyces sp. NPDC005811. The sequence goes on along the minus strand of NZ_JBEXXK010000002.1, from coordinate 327,530 downwards.
TCGCGGTCCCGTACGTCACGGTGAAGGAACCGCCGAGGGAGGCCTGGGCGTAGTCCCGGTAGCCGTCGCCGTTGAAGTCGTCGGCGTACTTCGCGGGCGCGGCCACCGCCGTCCCGGAGAGGGACAGCAGCCCGCCGCCCGTGAGGGACACGGCGGCGGCGGTCGCGAGAGCGAGCCGGAGCGGACGGGACATCCTGCGCGTGAACATGCGTCTCCTGCGTGCGCACGGGACCGGCCGGGGGCCGATCCCCGTTGATCTTGTGGTGCGGGGTACAGGGGAGACGCACCAGGTGGGAAGAGGGTTGTACGAGCAGGCCGCTAAGACGCACGCAAATGCTCCAGCCCGGAGTGCGTCACCCGGTTCTCCTCCGCGAGCAGTCGTGTGCCACGCTCACAGAGCCGTACGTCGGACCGGGCGCGCGCCACGAACTCCTCCGGTGTCGCACCGAAGAGCCTCCTCAACGCCGTTGACGCGGCGAGGAGTTCGGTGATGAGCGGGCGCTGGCCGGGGTGACTGCGCGGGGAGCCGCGGCCGTTGTCCAGGACGCCGTGCCGATTCACGTACGAGAACACGCCGTCGAGCGGCTCGCCGTTCTCCAGCTCGACCCGGAACCGGGGCGCGGGCAGGGCGACCCGGTCGTAGTTCGGCTCGGTCGCGTCGACGGCGGCGAGCTGCTCGTCGTCCAGCCAGATGACGAACAACTCCCGTGCCGCCCCCGGGGCGTCGACGGGAGAGGCGGACATGTACCCCAGGCGGCTGACATGAGCCGAGACGCCCACGTCGATACCGGTCACCCGGGTCCGCACCATCGGGATCGGCGAGGTGATCCCCAACACGGCCATCTTGTACCGCAGTTGGCCCGGCGAGGCGTTGGAACCGACGGCCAGGACCGGACTGCGGCCGGGATGCGTGAGGCGGTCCAGGGGCAGCAGCAGATCACCGGCGAGCAGACCCGACTCGGGCGGCCACACACCCGGGTAACCGAGCGGATGGTCGCGCGGCGCACGAGCCAGACCCAGCGCCTCCAGCGTGCGGTGGTCCCGGCGTCCGTCCATCTGAGCCCAGTCTGCCTCAGTCCGCGGGCGGCAGCTCGCCCGAACCGCGCCTGATCAGCCGGGTCGGCAGTTCGATGCGCTCCGGCACGACGAGCGTGCCCTCCAGCTGCCGGAACAGCCGCTCCGCGGCGGTCCGGCCCAGCGCCGCCGCGTCCTGCGCGACGACGGTCACCCCCGGATCCAGCAGATCGGCCAGCTCCAGATCGTCGAAGGCCACCAGCGCCACCCGGCGGGCCCGCTCCGCGAGGACCCGGATCACGGTGACCGTCACCCGGTTGTTGCCCGAGAACACCGCCGTGACCGGCTCCGGACCGGACAGCATCTCCTCGGCCGCCCGGCGCACCCGGTCCGGATCGGTGGTACCCAGCGAGACCCAGCCGTCCGCGACCTCTATCCCCGCGTCCTCCATCGCCGTCCGGTAGCCGCGCAGCCGCTCCGCGGCGGTGTGGATACGCGGCATGTCACCGACGAAACCGATCCGCCGGTGCCCGTGCGCGATGAGATGGGCCACGCCCTCGCGGGCCCCGCCGAAGTTGTCCGACAGCACGCAGTCGGCGTCGATCTGCCCCGCGGGCCGGTCCACGAACACCGTCGCCACGCCCGCCTTGACCTCCGGCTCCAGATATCGGTGGTCGTCACCGGCCGGGATCACCACGAGACCGTCCACCCGCCGGGCGCACAGCGCCAGCGCCAGCTCCTGCTCGCGGTCCGGGTCCTCGGCGCTGGAACCGTTGATCAGCAGCGCCCCGTGGGCCCGGGCCACCTCCTCCACCGCCCGGCTGAGCGGGCCGTAGAACGGGTCCGCGAGATCCTCCAGGACCAGACCGATGCTCGCGGTACGCCCCTTGCGCAGCACCCGCGCGCTGTCGTTGCGGCGGAACCCCAGTGCGTCGATGGCCTCCTGGACGCGGCGCTCGGTCTCGGGGGTGACCCCCGGCTCACCGTTCACCACCCGGGAGACCGTCTTCAGACCGACCCCGGCGCGTGCCGCGACGTCCTTCATGGTGGGACGGTTGCCGTAACGGCTGTCGGGGCGGCGCGGCGTCTCGGGCACGATGCGGGGTCCTGTTCCAGTCGTCCACGGGACGGCGGCCACGGCGGCGACCGGGAGATGGTGCCGAAGGGGTGGAGGGGTCCCTGGGTTTGTATGAGGATGTGGCGTCGAGCATAGAGCCTGGACAACGTTGTCAGATGCGAGAGAGACTGTCCAGCGACAAACTCCGGCCCACGTCCCCCACCACAGGCCGGCCGGCCCCTTTTCCAAGGTTGACGGGGAGAACCGAGACTTTGATGCAGACCGACCTCGTGGCCGCGCTCGACATGGGCGGCACCAAGATCGCCGGAGCCCTGGTGGACGGCGACGGCACGATCCTGGTCCGCTCCCAGCGGCCCACACCCGCGCAGGAGGACGGCGACACCGTCATGGCGGCCGTCGAGGAGGTGCTGAAGGAGCTGACCGCCTCGCCGCTGTGGCCGCGCGTGTACGCCGTCGGCATCGGCAGCGCCGGCCCGGTGGACGCCTCCGCCGGCACGGTCAGCCCGGTCAACGTGCCCGGCTGGCGCGACTACCCGCTCGTCGACCGCGTCCGCGCCGCCACCGGCAACCTGCCCGTCGAACTGATCGGCGACGGCGTGGCCATCACGGCCGCCGAGCACTGGCAGGGCGCCGCCCGCGGCCACGACAACGCCCTGTGCATGGTGGTCTCCACCGGGGTGGGCGGAGGCCTCGTCCTCGGCGGGCGCCTGCACCCGGGCCCCACCGGCAACGCCGGCCACATCGGTCACATCAGCGTCGACCTCGACGGCGATCCCTGCCCGTGCGGGGCGCGCGGCTGCGTGGAGCGCATCGCCAGCGGCCCGCACATCGCCCGGCGCGCCCTGGAGAACGGCTGGCGGCCCGGCCCCGACGGCGACACCTCCGCGGCCGCCGTGGCCGCCGCCGCCCGGGCCGGCGACCCGGTGGCCGTCGCCTCCTTCGACCGCGCCGCCCAGGCCCTCGCCGCAGGCATCGCCGCCACCGCGACCCTCGTCGAGATCGACATCGCGGTGATCGGCGGGGGAGTGGGCAAGGCCGGCGACATCCTCTTCACCCCGCTGCGCCGGTCCCTCGCCGACTACGCCACGCTCTCCTTCGTCCAGCGCCTGAAGGTGGTTCCGGCCCAGATGGGAACGGACGCCGGACTGGTCGGAGCGGCCGCGGCGGCACTGGCGAAGGCGGGGGCGGTACGGGTGTGAGCCACGCCCGGCGCACGGACCGCGAGCGATGCGCTGTCCGGAGGGCACTGGTCGGCCTCCGGCGCCATGCTCTCCGGTGAGGGCGGCGCTCTGTCCTGAGCGCGCCGCTCTGCCGCGAGGTCGGCGCTCGGTTCCGAGAGCGGGGCTGGGCCTCGAGTGGGGCGCCGGATCCTGAGGGTGCTGCTCTCCCGTGGCTCCAGCTCCGCAGGAACGTTCAGGTGGTTCAGGCGGGGCCGCTGGGGTCGATGGAGCCGATGGGCCGAGAGGGGCTGATGGGAACGGGAGGGGCTGACGGGAGCCGACGGGATTCTGCGGGTCCGGCGAGTCCGGTGGGTTCGCCAGGACCCGGTGAGGTCCCATGGGGCCAGCGGGGCCAGCGGGGCCAGCGGGGTCAGCGGGGTCAGCGGGGCCGATGAGGCTGGCGTTCTCGTCGGCTCCGTGCACCGAGCCTCTCGGCCGGGCCCCCGGCCGAGAGGGGGGAGTGGGCGGGGCGTGACCTCTGGCGTGTCATGCCGTTGGAGTGGGCATGAAGAAGCGCAGCATGCTCGCCATCGCCTCCCTCGCCACCGGGTTCGTCGTCGCGGCCATCACTCCCTCCCACGGCCTGGGCGCCGACGACCTCGACGACCTGAACGTCCGTGACACCGTCGGCAGCCTCGACCACACCATCGCCAGCGAGAGCCTGGCGATCGACGACAACGCCCTGGGCCAGAGCGACTGACGCCAGGCGCGGCACGCCGCACGCATCGGGCCGTGGCGCCGGCGCCCCCGCACGGGAGCACCGGCGCCACGGCCTTCGTGCGCCCTCTTCGCGGAGGTGGTTTCCATGGCAGGGTGGAGCGGGCAAGCCACAGGGGGCCACCAGAAGAGGGGGAAATGTGACCGTCGTTTGGATCAACGGCGCGTTCGGTGCGGGCAAGACCACGACCGCACGGGAACTGATCGACCTGATCCCGAACAGCACGCTCTTCGACCCCGAGGTGATCGGCGGAGCGCTCCCGCACCTCTTGCCGCCCAAGCGCCTCGCGGAGGTCGGGGACCAGCAGGACCTGCCGATCTGGCGCCGACTCGTGATCGACACCGCGGCCGCACTCCTCGCCGAGGTCGGCGGCACCCTCGTCGTCCCCATGACCCTGCTGCGCCAGGAGTACCGCGACGAGATCTTCGGCGCCCTCGCCGCCCGCCGGATACCGGTCCACCACGTCCTCCTCGCTCCGGCGGAAACGATCCTGCGCGGGCGTATGGCGGGTCGCGAGGTCCCGCCCGACCTCCCCGACGGCGGGATCCGCGTCCGCCAGTGGTCCGACGACCACATCGAGCCCTACCGCGCCGCCCTCGCCTCCTGGCTCACGGCCGACGCCCACCTCGTCGACACCAGCCACCTCAGCCCGTACGAGACCGCCGTCCGCATAGCCGACGCGGTCGGCACCGGCGCCGTGCCCGCCTGCGACATCGTCCAGACCCCCGAACCCACCGGTGAGACCCTCGCCTCCGGGGTCCTGCTCTTCGACGAGCACGACCGGGTGCTGCTCGTCGACCCGACCTACAAACCCGGCTGGGAGTTCCCCGGCGGGGTCGTGGAACCCGGCGAGGCACCCGCCCGCGCCGGGATGCGCGAGGTCGAGGAGGAGACCGGCGTCCACCTGGACGACGTACCCCGGCTGCTCGTCGTCGACTGGGAACGGCCCGCACCCCCCGCTTACGGCGGACTGCGCCTCCTCTTCGACGGGGGCCGCCTCGACACGGCGGCCGTCGAGGGCCTGCTGCTGCCCGGTCCCGAACTGCGCGGCTGGCGGTTCGTCACCGAGGCGGAGGCGGCCGATCTCCTGCCGCCGGTCCGATACGAGCGGCTGCGCTGGGCGCTGAGGGCACGGGAGCGCGGCGCCGCCCTGTACCTGGAGGCCGGCGTCCCGGTCGGCTGACCCTTTGCCGAATCCCCGCCATGTTGGCGGGGATTTTGCGCTTTCTGAGTGGCTATCAGAGCGTTTTGCGCGGCCCGGAAAGAACCGAGGGGAAAGCGAGGGGGAATCGTCGCCGTCCCGGTATGCACGGGAATGTGAAGGTGGTGCACGGCAGTTCTACCGTCTTTGCGCAGCTCGACTTCCTCGCGGCCGACGGCCGCTGTGTAAGGGCCGGACATCCACCGGCCGAAGGAGGGACATGCGCGCGCAATCATCGGCCCTCACGAGGGGACTGGCACTGGCCGCCGGGCTCGCCCTGGCGCTCACCGCCTGCAGCAGCGGCGGCGGGGGAGGCGGCGGCACCGGCACCACCGCCTCCGCCGGCCTCACCTCCTGCTCCACCCAGGGCAAGGCCAACACCTGTAACTCCGCCGCCACCAGGACCGGCGGCACGTTCACCTATGTCCTCGAGAAGAACATCCAGCAGTGGAACGTGCAGGACACCAACGGCAACACCTTCGAGAACGCCGAGGCGTTGGAAGTCGTCCTGCCCTCGGTCTACGTTCCGCAGCCGGACTTCACCGTCGCTCTCGACACGGACCTCGTGACCTCGGCGACCCAGACGAGCGCCGGCCCCCAGACCATCGTCTACAAGATCAACCCCAAGGCGTCCTGGAACGACGGAACGCCGATCACCGCCGACGACTTCGTCTACTACTGGCGCACCAACGACGGCAGGGACTGCCCGCCGCCCCCCGCCTCCGACTCCACCCAGACCAAGGGCTGTCTGCCGCAGTCCACCGCCGGCTACGACCGGATCAAGTCCGTCACCGGCTCCGACCACGGCAAGACGGTCACCATGGTGATGTCCAAGCCCTACGCGGACTGGAAGTCGCTGTTCGGAGCCGGGTATCCGCTCTACCCCGCGCACGTCGCCGAGAAGGTGTCCGGTGCCAAGGCCGGGGACGCCGCGCACATGACGGCCACTCAGATGACCGAGGGCTGGCAGTACTTCCAGAAGAACCCGCCCACCAAGTACGCCACCGCCGGGCCCTACCGGATGACGCAGTGGGCGGACAACGACCACGCCACCTACCAGCCCGACCCCAAGTGGTGGGGCCGGAAGGCGCCGTTGCAGCGGCTGATCTTCAAAGTGATCTCGGACGCCACCCAGGAACCGATCGCGCTGCGCAACAACGAGGTCCAGGGCATCTACCCGCAACCCGAGGTCGACCTCGTCAACCAGGTGAAGGCCATCCCCCACGTCACCTACACCATCGGTGACGGACTGACCTGGGAACACTTCGACCTCAACCTGCACGATCCCGTGATCGGCAAGTATCTCGCCCTGCGGCAGGCGATGTTCACGGCCATCAGCGTCAAGGACATCATGGCCAAGACGGTCGCCCAGTTCGACCCCTCGGTGAAGCAGCTCTACAACCACAACTTCGTTCCCGGACAGACCGGTTACCAGGACGTGGTCAGCGCGAGCGGCCAGGGGTCGGGTGACCTCGCCAAGGCCGAGAAGTACCTGACCGACGCCAAGTTCACCGGAGTCGGCACCGCGCTCAAGACCCCGGACGGCAAGACGGTCGGGCCCTTCGACTGCCGCTACACCACCGGTAACCAGATCCGGCAGAGCGAGTGCCAGATCCTCCAGAGCGACCTCGCCCAACTGGGCATCAAAATCACGATCAAGCCGATCGGCGCCGCCGACCTCGGCACGGTCCTGGCCGGCCACCAGTACGACATCATCGTCTTCGCCTGGGTCGCCTCACCGTTCCCCGTCAGCGGCGCCCAGCAGCTGTGGACGACCGGCGCCGGCGGCAACTACGGCGGCTACAGCAACAAGCAGGTCGACTCCCTGATCAGCACGGCCATCGGCGAGACGGACCAGACCAAGGCCGACGACCTGCTCAATCAGGCCGACCGGATCATGGTGAACGCCGCGTACGTCCTGCCCCTGTACCAGAAGCCGACCTTCCTCGCGGTGCAGACGCGGTTCGCCGACATGCGCAACAACGCCACCAACGTCGGACCGCCGTACAACGTCGGCGCGTGGGGCCTGAGGAAGTAGCCCCGCCGGAGCCCGCCGGAGTCCCACCGGCCCGGCCCCGGCACCCCCGGGGCCGGGCCTCCGCCTTCGCGAGAGAAGTCCGCATGCTCGCCTACACCGTGCGCCGCATCCTCGTCTCGATCCCCGTCCTGATCGCCTCGACGTTCATCGTGTTCCTGGTCGTCGTCAACTCCGGTGACCCGGTGGCCAACTTCGCCACCTCGCGGCAGCCGCCCCCCAGCAAGGCCGCCGTGACCGCCTTCGCCCGGCACATCCACGCCGACGAACCGGCCGTGGTCCGCTACTGGAACTGGATCACCGGCGTCCTGCACGGCGACTGGGGGCCGTCCGTACAGCCCAACCTCGACATCGGGCACGACCTGTTCACCCGCTTCAGGGTGACGGTCACCCTGGTCGCCACCGCGATGCTGCTGGCCCTGGTGATGTCCGTGGTGTGCGGGGTGTTCAGCGCGATCCGCCAGTACAGTGCCGCCGACTACACCATCACCTTCTTCGGCTTCCTGTTCCTCGCCATGCCGGTGTTCTGGTTCGCGGTGCTGCTCAAACAGGCCGGGATCTGGTTCAACCAGGAGACCGGCAGCCAGTTCCTCGGCACCATCGGCGAGAAATCCCCGTACCTCGTCGTCGACACCCCGTGGAACGCGTTCGTCGACCGCGTCGGCCATCTCGTCCTGCCCACCATCACCCTGGCCCTGGTCTCCTTCGCCTCCTGGACCCGCTACACCCGCGCCTCCCTGCTCGAAGTCCTGGACAGCGACTACGTACGCCTCGCCCGCGCCAAGGGACTGCGCCGCGGCACGGTGCTCACCCGGCACGCCCTGCGCACCGCGCTCATCCCGCTCGCCACCGTCACCGCCCTCGACATCGCGATCATCCTGGGCGGCGCGGTCATCACGGAGACGATCTTCCAGTGGCACGGCATGGGCGAGATGCTCGTCCAGGCCGCGACCACCCTCGACGTCTACCGCACCATGGCCTGGTTGCTGCTGTCCGCCGTCGTCGTCATCGCGTTCAACCTGATCGCCGACCTGCTCTACGCCGTTCTCGACCCGAGGATCCGCTATGACTGACATCGGGGCACTCGGGCCGGCCGGCACGCACCTACCGTCCGACGAGCACGAGTTCACCGTGGCGCAGCGCACCCAGACCCAGCTCGTGCTGCGCCGCTTCCTGCGCCACCGGGCCGCCATGATCAGCCTGGTCGTGTTCGTGCTGATCGTGCTGTGGGCGTTCGCCGGACCCCACTTCTGGCACTACTCCTACGGCAGATTCACCCCCGACAACTCCCGGCCACCGTCCTGGAAACACCCCTTCGGCACCGACTCCTCCGGGTACGACGCCTACGCGCAGGTGATGCGCGGCACCCAGACCTCGCTGAAGATCGCCCTCCTGATCGCCCTCGGATCCACCCTGGCCGGCGCCGTGTGGGGCGCCGTCGCCGGCTTCTACCGGGGGTTCGTGGACGCGCTGATGATGCGCATCGCCGATCTGGTGCTGACACTCCCGCTGTTCGCGATCGCCCTGGTGATCTCCTCGCGCAGCGGCGGCTCCTGGTACTGGATCGCGGTCGTGATCGCCGGACTCACCTGGGCCTACGTCGCCCGGGTGGTGCGCTCCTCCGTCCTGTCCCTGCGGGAGAAGGAGTTCGTGGAGGCGGCCCGCGCCCTGGGCGCCTCCGACACCCGGATCATCTTCCGGCACCTGCTGCCCAACACACTCGGCCCGATCATCGTCAACGCGACGATCCTCGTCGCCACCGGCATCCTCACCGAGACCGCCCTGTCCTTCCTCGGCTTCGGCGTCCAACCGCCCGACACCTCCCTGGGGCTGCTGGTCGCCCAGGCGCAGACGGCGGTCGACACCCGGCCCTGGCTCTTCTACATCCCCGGCGCCTTCATCATCGCGATCGCCCTCACCATCAACTTCATCGGTGACGGACTGCGTGACGCCTTCGACCCCCGGCAGCAAAGGGTGCGACAGTGACCGCCACCGACAAAGGCACCGACAAAGGCATCGGCAAAGGCACCGACAAGGGCACCGGCAACACGGCCGGCAGCGGGGCCGACGACGCCCTGGGCGGGTCCGCGGACACCGCCGCGATCCTCGAAGTCGAAGCCCTGAACGTGGAGTTCCCGACCGAGGACGGCCCCGTACGAGCCGTCCGCGGCGTCGGCTACCGGCTCGGCCCCGGCGAATCCCTGGGCATCGTCGGCGAGTCCGGCTCCGGCAAGTCCGTCACCGCCCTCGCGGTGATGGGACTGCTGCCCGGCTCCGCCCGGGTGCACGGCTCCGTACGGTTCGACGGCACCGAACTCCTCGGCCTGTCCGACGCCCGTCTGTCACAGGTCCGGGGCAGCGGCATCGCCATGGTGTTCCAGGACCCGATGACCTCCCTCAACCCGGTCCACACCGTCGGCCACCAGATCGCCGAGACCCTCCGCAGACACGATCCGGGCCTCGGCAGACGCGCGGCCCGCACCCGCGTCGTGGAACTCCTCGGCACGGTCGGCATCCCCGGCCCCGAACGGCGCGTCGACAGCTACCCCCACGAACTCTCCGGCGGGATGCGCCAACGCGTCGTCATCGCCATCGCCATGGCCAACAACCCCGCCGTCATCATCTCCGACGAACCCACCACCGCCCTCGACGTCACCGTCCAGGCCCAGATACTCGACGCCCTGGAACACGTCCGCGCCGAGACCGGCGCCGCCCTCGTCCTCATCACCCACGACCTCGGCGTGGTCGCCGGCCACTGCGACCGCGTGGCCGTCATGTACGCCGGCCGGATCGTGGAGACCGGCACCGTCGACGACATCTTCTACACCCCGCGCATGCCCTACACCCTCGGACTGCTCGGCTCCCTGCCCCGCCTGGACCGCGAGGAGGAACGCCTCACCCCCATCACCGGCTCCCCGCCCTCCCTGCTGAACCTGCCGCCCGGCTGCCCCTTCGCCCCACGCTGCCCCCTGCGCCGCGACCTGTGCGACCACACCGAGCCGGCCCTGCGCCCGGCCGGGCATCACCCGCTCCACCTCAGCGCCTGCCACTTCACCGACGATCTCGTCGGCACCGGCGCCGCCGAGGTGTTCGACGCGACCGGCGCCGACACCGCGGCACTGGCCCGCTTCGCAGACACCGCACCGTCGTCGGGCAACGACGAGGAGAACCCCGTATGAGCGCCCCCACCCCGCCCGCCGCCGCGGCCCTGCCCCCACTGCCCGGCCACGGCGGCCACGGCACACCCGTCCTCCAGGTCCGCGACCTCGTCACCCACTTCCCGGTCATGTCCAAGGGTGTGGTCCGCCGCCGCGTCGGCGACGTGCACGCCGTGTGCGGGGTCTCCTTCGACCTGTTCGAGAACGAGACGCTCGGCCTGGTGGGCGAGTCCGGCTCGGGCAAGACCACCACCGCCCGCACCCTCCTCGGCCTGGAGTCCGCCACCTCCGGCCAGGTCCGCTACCGCGGCACCGAACTCACCGCGCTGAACCGACGCCGCATGCGGCCGCTCCGCCGCGAGCTGCAGATCGTCTTCCAGGACCCCTACGCCTCCCTCGACCCGCGCGTCTCCGTGCACGAGATCGTCGCCGAACCCCTGCGCATCCACGGCCGTTACGGCCCCGGCGGGAAGGACGAGGTACGCGAACTGCTGCGCCTGGTCGGCCTCAACCCCGAGCACGGCAACCGCTACGCCCACGAGTTCTCCGGCGGACAGCGCCAACGCATCGGCATCGCCCGCGCGTTGGCCCTGCGCCCCAAGGTGATCGTGCTCGACGAGCCCGTGTCGGCGCTCGACGTGTCGATCCAGGCAGGCGTCCTCAATCTGCTGATGGACCTCCAGAGCGAGCTGTCGCTGTCGTTCCTCTTCGTCGCCCACGACCTGTCGGTGATGCGCCACGTGGCCGGCCGGGTGGCGGTGATGTACCTGGGCCGCCTGGTCGAGATCGCCCCCGCCCGGCGCCTGTTCACCGCCCCCGCCCACCCCTACACCCAGGCCCTGGTCTCCGCCATCCCGCTCCCGGACCCGCGCAAGGAACGCGCCCGCACCCGCGTCCTCGTCCAGGGCGACATCCCGAGCCCCGTCCGCCCGCCGAGCGGCTGCCGCTTCCGCACCCGCTGCCCCACGTTCGCGCACCGGCTCACCGACACCGAGCGCACGGCCTGCGTCGAGGAGGTGCCGCAGCTGATCGACCGGGGCGGCGGCAACCCGGTCGCCTGCCACTACGCGGAGAACGTGGAGCTGCTGTAGGCGAGGCGCAGCTCCTCGTACGGGTACGGGGTCAGCCGGCTCTCCTGCCGCAGCCTGCCGAAGAAGCCGTTGAACACCGCCGTCAGGCGCGCGTCGCGGGCGATGACGGCGGCGGCCGCCTGCGGGACGCCGTCGGGCCGGGCCCCGACGGCACAGGCCCGCACGAACGCCTCCCGCTCCCGCCGGTCGTACCCGTACAGGGCGGTGACGAGCCAGTTCACCAGGTGGGCCCGGGCGTAGACCATGTCGTAGTCGCGGTGCCGGTCGAGGAAGGCGCGCTCCTGCCGGGCGAGCCGGAAGCGGGGGCTGAGGGCGAGGCCGTAGTCGGCGAGGAAGAAGTCCTCGCCGTCGGTCAGCACGTTCGCGAAGTGGGCGTCGCAGTGGAGGAGTCCGTGTTCCCGCAGGAAGGCGGTCAGCGTGCCCAGCCATGCGTCGACACGCGCGCAGGTCCGGTCCACCGCGTCCGTGCGCACCTGGGTGTCGAACCAGTCGTGCAGCGTGTGCGGAAAGTACTCCAGGAACAGCGCCAGGCTCGCGGACGCCGTGCGCAGCCCCTCGATGCGCTCGCGCACCGGCGGGGCGCCGCCCCAGAAGGCGACCACCGCTTCCACATCGGCGAGTTCGTCCGGGAGGGGCCGCACCTCGTCCGGGAGCACCCGCCAGTGATGCATCAGCGGAAACCCGGCGAAGCGGTCGGACAGCACCCAGTTCGTCGTCATCGTGTGCACGGCGAGCTCGCGCCAGGCGCCGAAACCGGGTCCGCCGATGCCGTAGTGGCAGCGGGACGGCATCCCGAACACATTCGCCGTGGACCGCACGTTCTCGGGCAGCAACTCGACGTCCGTGAGCGGAACCCGCTTGACGAACACCCGCCGGCCGGCGATCTCGACCACCGTCGACCGCCCGCCGATCCCGGCACCGGCGGGTGTCCCCGACGCCACGAGGTCCGCCAGCTCCCGGTCGCTGAGGAGGGCGAGACCGACGGCGAGGTCGGCGTGGGCGGCGCGCCGCAGGGCAGAGCACATGGCCCCCATGGTGGGGGAGGGACCCGGTGCCTGTCCGGCGATCACGCCGGACAGGGCTCGGCAGGGCTGCTCAGCTCAGCTTGCCGCGTAGTTCCGCAGGAACAGTGCTTCCGCGACGGACAGCCGCTCCAACTCCTGCGGCGACACGCTCTCGTTGACCGCGTGGATCTGGGCCTCCGGCTCGCTCAGCCCGATGAGGAGGATCTCCGCCGCCGGGTACAGGGCCGCGAGGGTGTTGCACAGCGGGATCGAGCCGCCCTGGCCGGCGTACTGCATCTCCTGGCCCGGGTAGGCGACGGCCATCGCGTCGGCCATCGCCGCGTACGCCGGGCTGGTGGTGTCGGCGCTGAACGGCTGGCCCTGGCCGATCTGCTCGGTGCTCACCCGCGCGCCCCACGGCGTGTGCGCCTCCAGGTGCGCCTGGAGCAGCTTGGTCGCCTCGGCCGCGTCCACGCCCGGCGGGACCCGCAGGCTGATCAGCGCACGGGCGCTCGCCTGCACGGACGGGGTGGCGCCGACCACCGGCGGGCAGTCGATGCCGAGGACCGTGACGGCCGGCCGGGCCCAGACACGGTCCGCGACCGTGCCGGAGCCGATCAGCCCGACGCCGTCCAGCACCTTGGCGTCCCGGCGGAACTGCTCCTCCTCGTACTGCAGCCCCTGCCAGTGCGCGTCCCCGGTCAGCCCGTCGACCGTCGTCGAGCCGTCCTCGGCCCGCAGCGAGTCCAGTACGCGGATCAGGGCGCCCAGCGCGTCGGGGGCCGCGCCGCCGAACTGGCCCGAGTGCAGGTTGCCCTCGAGTGTGTCGATCTTCACGCGCAGCATCGTCATGCCGCGCAGGGTGGAGGTGGCCGTGGGCAGGCCGACCCGGAAGTTGCCGGAGTCGCCGATCACGATCGCGTCGGCGGCCAGCAGGTCCGGGTGCTGCTCGGCGTACCGCTCGAGGCCGCCGGTGCCCTGCTCCTCCGAGCCCTCCACGATCACCTTCACGTGCACCGGGACTCCGCCGTTCGCCTTCAGGGCGCGCAGCGCGAGCAGATGCATGAGGAGGCCGCCCTTGCAGTCGGCGGTGCCGCGGCCGTACCAGCGGCCCTCGCGCTCGGTCAGCTCGAACGGCGGAGTGGTCCAGCCCGCCTCGTCCAGCGGCGGCTGCACGTCGTAGTGCGCGTACAGCAGCACGGTCCGCGCGCCCTCCGGGCCCGCCAGCCGGCCGTACACCGACTGCGTGCCGTCGGGCGTGTCGAGCACCGCCACGTCCTCGAAGCCCTCGGCCTCCAGCGCGGCCGTGATCCAGTTCGCGGCGGCCTCGCTCTCGCTGCGGGGGAACTGGTCGAAGTCCGCCACCGACTTGAAGGCCACCAGCTCGGCGAGCTCCGCCTTCGCCCTGGGCAGCAGCGAGGCGACGGTCTCGGCGACCGGATTCGACGACATGGGCACGCTCCTTGTGGGTGCGACGTTGTACGGGGTGGCACTGGTCCGTTGTTCGGGGACCGTGCGAGCGTACGCGCCGCCGGGTCGGGGTCGCGCACCTCGCCGATCTTTCCACAGCGGACCGTCATCGGGCCGTGACGATCTCCGCCGTAGGATGCGGGGGACAGGTGCGGCAGGCGGCTTGATCGGGAGCAGTAGACCATCGTGAGCAGCGAGAACTCTTCGGCGGACGACGTGCGGCAGGTGTGGGACGTCGTCGTGGTGGGCGCGGGACCCGCGGGGGCTTCGGCCGCCTACGCGGCGGCGGTCACGGGACGGCGCGTCCTGTTGCTGGAGAAGGCGGAGCTGCCCCGCTACAAGACGTGCGGCGGCGGCATCATCGGCCCTTCTCGGGACGCGCTGCCCCCCGGTTTCGATCTGCCCTTCCGCGACCGGGTGCACGCGGTGACCTTCTCCAACAACGGGCGCTTCACCCGGACGCGCCGCTCTCGGCAGATGCTGTTCGGGCTGATCAACCGGCCCGAGTTCGACCAGCAGCTGGTCGAGCACGCCCAGAAGGCGGGCGCCGAACTGCGGACGGGTGTCACGGTCACCCGCGTCGAGCAGCACGGCTCGGCGGTCCCCGACCGGCGCACGGTGGCGGTCGTCCTCCAGGGCGGCGAGACCGTGCTGGCGCGCGCGGTGGTGGGTGCGGACGGCAGTGCCAGCCGCATAGGGGCGCACGTCGGGGTGAAGCTCGACCAGGTGGACCTCGGTCTGGAGGCGGAGATCCCGGTGCCGGACACGGTCGCCGAGGACTGGCGGGGCCGCGTCCTCATCGACTGGGGCCCCATGCCCGGCAGCTACGGCTGGGTGTTCCCCAAGGACGACACGCTGACGGTCGGTGTGATTTCCGCGCGCGGCGAGGGCGCCGCCACCAAGCGGTATCTCGAGGACTTCATCGGGCGGCTGGGCCTGGCCGGCTTCGAGCCGAGCATCTCCTCCGGCCACCTCACGCGCTGCCGCGCCGACGACTCGCCGCTCTCCCGCGGGCGCGTGCTGGTCTGCGGGGACGCGGCCGGCCTGCTGGAGCCGTGGACCCGTGAGGGCATCTCCTTCGCGCTGCGCTCGGGCCGTCTCGCGGGCGAGTGGGCGGTCCGCATCGCGGAGGCGCACGACGCGGTGGACACCCGCCGGCAGGCCCTGAACTACGCGTTCGCGATCAAGGCGGGCCTCGGGGTCGAGATGGCGGTCGGCAAGCGCATGCTGGCGGCCTTCGAGCGCCGTCCCGGCCTCTTCCACGCCGCCCTCACCGGCTTCCGCCCGGCGTGGCGGGCGTTCGCCGACATCACCCGGGGCCGTACGACCCTCGGTGAGCTGGTCCGTTCGCATCCGATGGCCCAGCGCGCGCTGACCCTGATGGACCGCAGGCAGGAGCCGGCCGCGACACCGGCCGAGGAGCCCGAGGAGGCCTGAGCCGGGGCCGGGCGGTGGTCAGCCCTCGACCGTGATCCGGAACACCGGGTGGTCGGGGGCCGCCGCCACGATCTCCTCGTCGGTGGACTTCGCCGTGACCCCGTTGAAGTACTGGTTGACCTCCCAGCCCCACTTCTCCAGGTAGGTCCGCAGGATCGCGGGCTTCTCCTCGTCCGGGACCTCCACCGCGGTGAACGTGCGCACCTTGCGCCCCACCCGCAGCTCCCCGCCGCCGGCCACCCGCATGTTGCGCACCCACTGGGAGTGCCCGCGCGCCGAGACCAGGAACTGCACCCCTTTGTACGTGTGCGGGTTGACGGGAATGCGCTGCATCTGCCCGCTCTTGCGGCCCCGCACGGACATCTCCGCCGAGCCCATGAGGCTCACCCCGTGCCGGGCCAGCCAGCCGATGACACTGTTGAAGCGGACGTTGATCGGGCTGCCCTTGAGGTAGTACGGCTGCGACGACATCGGTGACCCCAGTCATGTGGGAGAGCGGTGCTCTCGCTTGCTTCGAGTGTGCCGGAGATTGGCGATCCAATGCAAGAGCGGTGCTCTCGAATTTTTGCGTCGCTCTCGAATGTGTGCACTGATCTGCCCGCGTGGGAGACTGAGGAGCATGAGCACCAACGCCGCCCAGGGGGCCCGCGCCCGCGCCCGGATCGAAGTCACCGCCGCCATCAAGGAGGAGGCGCGCAGACAGCTGGCCGCCGAGGGTGCCGCCAAGCTCTCGCTGCGGGCGGTGGCGCGCGAGCTGGGCATGGTCTCCTCCGCCCTGTACCGGTACTTCCCGAGCCGCGACGACCTGCTCACCGCACTCATCATCGACGCGTACGACTCCCTCGGCGAGCGCGCGGAGGCCGCGCACGCCGCCGTCGCCGGGGCGGACCCGGTGCGGCGCTGGGTGGCGGTGTGCGAGGCGGTGCGCGGCTGGGCGCAGGCGCATCCGCACGAGTACGCGCTGATCTACGGCACGCCCGTCCCCGGATACAGCGCCCCGCAGACCACCGTGCCGGCCGCGTCCCGGGTCGGCCTGCTGCTCATCGGCATCGTCCGGGACGCGCACCGGTCGCAGGCCCTGGAGGTGCCGCTGCTCAGCGACGAACTCGTGCCGGAGGCCGTGCGCATGGCCGGCGACTTCGCCCCCGACCTGCCCCCGGGGGCGGTCGCGGCGCTCGTCGCGTCCTGGGCGCAGCTGTTCGGACTGGTCGGCTTCGAGCTGTTCGGCCAGTTCAACCGGATGGTGGAGGAGCGTGAGCCGTTCTTCCGGCACGCGGTGACCCGGCTGGCGTACGGGGTGGGGCTGCGCTAGTCGCCTTCGGGGCGCTCGGTCAGATGGGTGAAGTCCCGCACGAACCGGGTCAGCAGCCGGGCCAGCGCCTCGCGGTCCCCGGCCGGCCAGTCGGCGACGGTCTCGGCGACCACCCGGTGCCGGAAGTCATGCATGCGGGCGAGGGTGGCGTGCCCGTCGGGGGTGAGGGTCAGCAGGGACCGGCGGCCGTCGCGCTGATCGGCCTGGCGGCGCAGCAGTCCGGCCAGCAGTGCCTGGGCGGCTAGGCGGCTGGCGCGGGGCTGGTCCACGGCCAGCGCGGCCGCTGCCTCGGTCACCGTCAGGGTCTCGCCCCGCTCGGTCGCGGACTCGACCGTGTCCAGCAGATCGAAGACGCCGTCGGGCAGGGCGGCGTGCGCGCCGCCGCGCTCGCCGCGCCGCTCCGCGAGCCGGGCCAGGTTCCGGCGCCGTTGCGCCCGTCGCAGCGCCACGACGGCCCGCTCGATCGCCGCCGTCTCCCGGTCCGACCCCGCAGCCGCCTTGCCGCTCACGAGCCCTCCTGTGCATAGTGAAAGACAATTGCATGTCACGTTACATGGAAATTGGTGCGCTCTCTTCCGGAGGTCTCCGTGTCCGCGACCGTCCCCGCCGCCCGCCCCATCGGCTACTGGCTCAAGCACCTCGACAACCTTCTGGAACAGCACTTCGATGCCACGCTCTCGGGCCTCGGCGTGAACCGTCGCTCTTGGCAGGTGCTCAACACCCTCGCCCTGCACGGCCCCCTCGGCAGCGCCGGGCTCACCGACGCCCTCGCCCCGTTCTGGACGGAGGGCGGCCCCACCTCGGACGAGGTGCTCGCGTGGCTCACCGCCCGGCACTGGATCCACGCCGACGCCGACGGGCGGCGCGCCCTCACGGACGCGGGCCGCGCGGCGCACACGCAGGTGCGGGCAGGCGTCGAGAGCACCCGGGCCAACCTTGTCACCGGCCTGACCGGCGAGCAGTACACGGAGACGGTCCGCGTGCTGTCCGTGATGGCGGGCAACGTGGAGGCGGCACTCGCGGCCCGCTGACGAGACCGCCCGCACGGGGGGCCGGGCGCGGGCCTACTTCCTGGGGAGTACGGCTGATCACCTCGCCCGGCGGACGTCCGGCGCGGCTCCCGGCGTCTAGCGTGGCCGACATGGACGGAGAGCGGGAGCGCGGGGGCGGGCCGGGGTGGTGGCAGGGGCACGGACCGCTCCGGCCGCGCCGGTGGGCGGGGGAGGGCGCGGACGGCGACGGCGGTCGTTGGCCGTGGCGGTCCACGCTGCTGCTGACCGCCTTCGTCCTCGCGGGCTCGACCTTCGCCGCCCATGTGCAGGAGGGCGAGCGGGCCGCACTGGACGTCTTCGCCCGTGTCCTCCTGTTCCTCTCCTGCGCACTCCTGCTGTGGCGGCGACGGCATCCGGTGGGCGTCGTGTTCGGCACCGCGGTGGTGGTCGCGCTCTATCTGGGCGCGGGCTATCCGTACGGCCCGGTGTTCTTCACGGTGGCCGTGGCCTGCTTCTCCGCCGTCGTCGCCGGGCACCGGCGGGCCGCGTGGACCGCGCTCGGGCTGCTGTGCGCCGTCCATCTGCTGGTCGCGTACTGGCTGTACCGGTGGCTGCCGCCGGCCGGGGACCGGCCGGCGTCCCTCGGGCAGGAGATCGTGGTCACCGGCTGGGTCGTCGCCATCGTGGCGGTCGCGGAACTGGCCCGGGCCCGGCGAGAGCAGTGGTCACGGGAGCGGGCCGAACGCGCCCAGGCCGCCCGGCGCCGCGCCGACGAGGAACGGCTGCGGATCGCCCGTGAACTGCACGACGTCCTCGCGCACAGCCTCTCCGTCATCAACGTCCAGGCGGGCGTAGGTCTCGCCCTCCTCGACGCCGACCCGGATCAGGCGCGCACGGCGCTCACCACCATCAAGTCCGCCAGCAAGGAGGCGCTCGGCGAGGTGCGCCAGGTGCTCGACACCCTCCGTACGCCGGGAGACGCGCCGCGCGCCCCGGCACCCGGCCTGGACCGGCTCCCCGAACTGGTCGAGCAGGCGGCACGCGCGGGGCTCACCGTCGAGGTGACCGGGGAGCCGCCCCGGCTGTCGCCCGGCACCGATCTGGCCGCGTTCCGCGTCCTTCAGGAGGCCCTCACCAACGTCGTGCGCCACTCCGGTTCACGGCACGCGCGCGTACGGCTCGACGGGCACGGTGGGACGCTACGGCTGCGGATCGACGACGACGGGCCGGCGACCGGTGCGGATGCGGGCGGCAGTGGCAACGGTCTCGCCGGGATGCGGGAGCGTGCCGCGGCGCTGGGTGGCACGATCGAGGCGGGGCCGCGCGCCGACGGCGGCTTCCGTGTGCTCGCCGTCCTGCCGGTGCAGGCGCCGGCGGGGGCGACGAGGGCCGAGGGTGGGGAGGGCGAGTGATCCGGGTACTGCTCGCGGACGACCAGTCCCTGGTTCGGGCCGGGTTCCGGGCGCTGCTCGACGCACAGCCGGACATCGAGGTGTGCGCGGAGGCGGCCGACGGCGAGGAGGCCGTGCGGATGGTCCGTGAACGGGGCCCGGACGTCGTCCTGATGGACATCCGCATGCCCCGGCTGGACGGCCTCGCGGCCACCCGCCGTATCACCGGGGACGAGGCGCTCGCCCGGGTCAGGGTGGTCATGCTGACCACGTTCGAACTCGACGAGTACGTCTTCGAGGCGATCCGGTCGGGTGCCTCCGGCTTCCTGGTCAAGGACACCGAACCCGAGGAACTCCTGCGCGCCGTGCGGGCGGTGGTGGCCGGTGACGCGCTGCTCTCGCCCGGTGTGACGCGCCGGCTCATCGCCGAGTTCGCCGCCCGCTCCAAGGAGCCCGCCGCGGCGGAGGAGCTGGGCCGGCTCACGGAACGCGAGCGGGAGGTGATGGCGCTGGTCGGCATCGGCCTGTCCAACGAGGAGATCGCCCGCCGCCTGGTCGTCAGCCCCCTGACCGCCAAGACCCACGTCAGCCGCACCATGGTGAAACTGGGCGTCCGGGACCGCGCCCAACTGGTCGTGCTGGCCTATGAGTCGGGCCTGGTGCGACCGGGCTGGCTGGGCTGAGCCGCCCGGGGGAAGCGCCACAGCACGCCCACCACACGGACCACGAACAGCACGGCGGCCGACACCAGCCCCGCGCCCAGTATCAACCGGTCGACGAACGGGGGCAGTTCGAACAGCAGCACCGGACCGGCGACCGCGCAGAACGTGACCCCCGCCGCGAACGCGGCGCTGAACAGGGCGTATCCGATCTCCACGGTGATCGCATCCCGCTCGGCAGGGCTTCGCCGTCCCCCGTGACCGCTCATCCCGTGATTCTCACCGCCCCGCGCCCGGCGGGGCAACCACCCCCGCCGGGCGCACGCTCGAGGTGAATCCCTCAGTCGCCGACCGGCACGCGGTCCGGTCGTGCCGCCTCCACCGTGGAGCCCGCGACGACGACCGATCCGCGGGCGCGGCGGCTGCGCAGGCCGGGGAGGGTGATGAGGAGACCCGCGGCGGCGATCGCCGTCACCACCGCGAGGCCGGGGCGGTAGCTGTCCAGGACGGCCTGCGGGGTGGGGTCGGCCGGGGCGCCTGCGGTCACCACCGCCGTCACCACGGCGAGGAAGATCGCGCCGCCGACCTGCACGGACGTGTTGAGCAGACCGGACACCATGCCCTGCTCATGGTCCGCCACACCATTGGTGGCCTGGATGTTGAGCGAGGGGAAGACCAGCGCGCAGGCCGCGCCGATCAGCAGCATGGTCGGCAGGATGACGACCGCGTACACCGGGTCGAGGTCGACGCGCAGGAACAGCGCGTACCCGGCGACCATCAGGGCGAAGCCGGCCGCGATCAGCCGGGGTGTGCCGAACCGGTCCACGATCGCGCCGACGTTGGTGGAGGACACGGCCACCAGCGCACCCGCCGGCAGGAACGCGAGCGCCGTGTGCAGCGCCGACCAGCCGAGCAGCGACTGCATGTAGAGCGTGGCCAGGAACTGGAAGCCGACGTACGACCCGAAGAAGGCCATGGCGCCGAGCTGGGCGCGGATCTGGTTGCCGGAGCGCAGCACACCGAGCCGGATGAGCGGTCCGGCGGAGCGCCGCTCGACCCGCACGAACACCGTCAGCAGGACGGCGACCGCGAGGAACGAGAGCAGTGTGCGCGCGGACGTCCAGCCCGCCTCCGGTGCCTGGACGACCGTGAACACCAGCAGCAGCATCGACAGGGTGCCGAGGACGGCACCGGGGACGTCGTACCCGTTGTGGTCCCGTTCGCGCCCGCTGCGCGGCAGCAGCCGCATTCCCGCGAACAGCGCGATCAGGGCGATCGGCGCGGGCAGCAGCATGGTCAGTCGCCAACTGGCCTCCGTGAGCAGGCCGGAGAGGACCAGGCCCATGGAGAAGCCGGTGGCGGCGCAGGTGGTGTAGATGGACAGGGCCCGGTTGCGCAGCGGTCCCTCGGGGAACGTCGTCGTGATGATCGACAGTCCGGCCGGCGCGGTGAACGCCGCGCTCAGGCCCTTGATGAAGCGGCTGGCGATCAGCAGCGGGCCGGAGTCGACGAGCCCGCCCAGCAGCGAGGCGAGCGCGAAGACACCGAGGGCGACCAGGAAGACCTGGCGCCGGCCCAGGAGATCGGCGGTCCGGCCGCCCAGGAGCAGCAGTCCGCCGTAGCCGAGGATGTAGCCGCTGACGATCCATTGCAGCGTCGAGGTGGAGAGGCCCAGGTCGGAGCCTATGGACGGCAGGGCGACGCCGACCATCGACACATCGAGTGCGTCCAGGAACATCGCGGCGCACAGCACCAGCAGGGTGCCCCACAACCGGGAGGTCCAGCGTCCCTCGGGCACGCCGGGGACAGGTGAGGTGAGCGGAGAGGTCATGGCGACGACAGTACATGTGCACGCATTGAATGCAAGTGCATTTAATTCCGATGCAACAAAAGTGTCTCTCTGCTACGGTGCGGGCCATGGCGGCGAAGAACGGCGAGGTGGACAGAGCCGAGCGGGCGCTGGTCGAGCAGTGGCGGGACATGCTGGCCCTGCATGCCCGGACCCAGTGCGAACTCGACCGGGTGCTGCACCGGCACGGTCTGTGCGCCAGCGACTTCGAGGTGCTGGACGTCCTCGCCGAGTCGGCGGAGAACGCGGCGTGCAGCTACCGCCTCCAGGAGATCGCCGAGCGCGTCCATCTCACCCAGAGCGCGCTCTCCCGGCTGATCGCCCGCCTGGAGAAGGACGGCCTCGTCGAACGCGGCCTGTGCGCGGAGGACCGGCGAGGCGTCCGGGTCGCCCTCACGGGCAAGGGGCGGGCGCTGCACGGCGATGTCCTCCCGGCACAGCGAGCAGTGCTCACCCGCATGCTGGCGCCGTCGGACGCCTCCTAGTTTCAGGTGATGGCGGACTTCTCCCGCCACAGGGCCGTGAGTTCCGTGTCGCCGGTGACGGCGGGGAACGGCAGACGGTTCCACAGGGCCAGATAGAGCTGCGCCGCCGGTCCGGTGATCTCGCAGTCCGCGTCACCGTCGGCGGTGCGCTCCGTCACGGGAGGTTCGGGGGACAGCCGTACGGTCCACACGGCGTCCTCCGCGAGATCCGTCGCCCGTAGCCGCAGCACCCGGGGCTTCTTGGTGCGCACCCTGCTCCGGTCGCGGGCGTGGAATCCGCTCAGCAGCTCGTCGATGCCGTCGGCGGCGAAGGCGGCGGGCAGACTTCGCGCGCTCTCCTGAGGGGTGCGGCCCAGCGCCGAGTCGGCGTCCGCGCGGTGGACGGCCGTCTCGTGCGCCTGCCGCCGGGCCCAGAACGCCAGCGGCGACGGAGCGGGCAGGAAATGCCAGCACGTGACGTCGGGCGGTGCGCTGCTCAGGGTGTCGACGAGCATGCGGTGTCCCTCGCGGAACCAGTCCAGCAGTTCGGGCCCGTCGAGGTCCGGCTCGCCCTCGCCGGGGTGGTACTCCGTCCTGGCCTCGGCGACGCACGACCGCGCCCACCGGTGCACCATGCCCGTGTGCCGCAGCAGGTCCCCGACCTGCCAGCCCGGGCAGGCGGGCACGGCGGCACCGGTGCCCGCCCCGGCCGCCGCTTCGGCCAGCGCACGGCCCTCCCGGTCGAGCGTGCTGATGAACTCGGCAGTCTCCATGAGGGTGAGTGTGCCGGACGGAGCGCGGCCCGGGCCGGGTGTTTCGTGGGCTCAGGTCGCCCGGCGGGTGGTGAAGCCGATCAGCGCGGCCACTCCGGCGAGGGCGGCCACGCTGGTCAGGGCGAGGGACAGGGAGAGCCACTCGGCCAGGAAGCCGATGGCGGGCGGGCCGAGGAGCATGCCGCCGTAGCCGAGGGTGGAGGCGGTGGCGACCCCGCTGGGCCCGGCCAGGGCGCCCGCGCGTTCCACGGCCACCGGGAACAGGTTGGCGAGGCCGAGGCCCGCGATCAGATAGCCCAGCAGGGCCGCCCACAGCGCGGGGGCGAGGGCGCCGAGCAGCATCCCGGCGGCCGCGACGGAACCCCCGGCCACCACGGTGCGGGTGCGGCCCAGCCGTTCGAGGAGCGTGGTGCCGGTCAGCCGGCCGACGGTCATGGCCAGTGCGAAACACGAGTACCCGATCGCGGCGGCTCCGGCGGAGGTACCGAGGTCCTGCCGCAGGTGCAGCGCGCCCCAGTCGGCCAGGGCGCCCTCGCCGTACGCCGTGCACAGGGCGATCAGACCGAAGACGAGGACGAGTCGGCGGGTGCGGGGGGCTGCCGCCGAGTCGGGGGAAGGCTGCGGCAGTCGCACGGGGGCACCGGCTTCCTGCGGCGCGGGCGCGGGCGCAGGCGAGGGCAGCGGGGAAGGGGGGAGCGTCGTGCTCACGGCCGTTTCCCGCGAGGGCTGTGACAGCGTTGTCGGGGCGGTCGGTTCCGGCGTGGGGCGTGGCGGACGTGGCCGTCCCGTCGGCGTGGGGCGTCCCGCCGGGGCGGACTCGGCGGTGATCGCCGTCGGTGACCCCGCGGCCGAGGCCGGGGCCTGGCGCAGCAGTGCCGGTCCGGCGACGGCCGTCACCGCCAGGCCGACGAGCCCGAGCCCGACCAGGTGGACGGTGGGCGACAGCGCCCCGGCGACGAGCGCGCCGAGCCCCGCGCCCAGCATGCCGCCCAGGCTGAACGCGGCGTGGAAGGTCGGCATGATCGGCCGGCGCAGGGCCGCCACCAGGTCGACGGCGGCACTGTTGAAGGCGACGTTGATGCCGCCGTACGCACTGCCGAACACGAGGAGGACGAGGCCGAGGGTGAGGGCGGAGTGGGTGAGCGGGGGCAGCATCACGCCGAGGCAGAGCAGCACGGCGCACACGACCGTGACCGGATGGCTGCCGTAGCGGCGGCACAGGCGCCCGGTCAGGGTCATGGTGACGACCGCTCCGGCGGAGACCCCGAGCAGGGCCAGGCCGAGGGTGCCGGCGGTGGCGTCGGTCTGCTCCTTGATGGCGGGGATGCGGACGACCCACCCGGCGAAGACGAAGCCGTCGAGTGCGAAGAAGGCGGTGAGGATGATCCGGAGACGGGTGAGGGTGTGGCCCGGCACGACACTGTGCGTTCGGGGTTTGTTTATTAGCGGCACAAACTCAGGCTAGGGGTGCGCCGGGCTTCGGACAAGGTGCGGATTCTCAGGGTGGCGGGGCCGGAACGGCGAAGACGCGCAGCTGGAGGGCCAGCGTGCCGTAGTAGCCGGCCAGTGTCGACAGTTCGAAGAGGGTGCGTTCGCCGAGGACGGCGCGGGCTGCCGCGTACTCCTTCTCGCCGAGCGCGCCGGACCGGTCGGTGAGCGCGCGGATGAACGTCCAGGCGGCCCGTTCCACCGGGTCGGACAGCTCCGGGTCCGCGCCCTGCCGCAGGGTCAGCAGCTCGGCCTCGGTCAGGCCCGCCGCGGCGCCGACGCGTTCGTGGGCGTGCCGTTCGAACGCGCTGTCCCAGGCCTGGGCCACCACGAGGATCGCGATCTCGCGGACCCGGGCCGTGAGTCCGGTCCGGTAGCGGAGGGCGGCGCCCAGCTCCTGGAGCGAGCGCCCGAGAGCGGGGCTCAGCAGCATGGCGTTGAACGGACCCAGCAGGCGCCCCCCGTCATCGGTGAGGGCGAAGTGCTGCGGCCCTGCGGCGCGCGGACCGCCGGTGATCTCCTCGTACAACTTCCGCTGCTCCGGGTCCATTTCGACGGGTGGGAGCAGCCGCAGGCGCGGGTTCATCGCACCTCCTCGGCCAGCGCCGCGAGTTCCTCGTCCGTGGGCAACCGGCCTTCGCGCGCCATGAGTTCACGGGCCCGGTCGAGGACGTCGTCCACCTGGGCGCGGCCGAGGGCGAGGCCCCGCGCGGCCAGCTTGTCGGCGAGGGTGTAGGGGCCGCTGTCGAGGGTGAACGGGACGCGGCGGGCATTGCCGACCAGGGCGGGCTCCACGCAGTTGTGGAGGAGGGGGTCGATCTCCGTCTCCTGGGTGATGAAGTCCAGTCCGCCCCAGCAGAAGGCGTGGCTGCCGGTGACCGGGTGGTTCCAGGCGGTGTGATAACCCGTCAGTTTCTCGCCCATCCGGGCCAGTTCGGTGAGCCGTTCCGTCCGGACGCCGGTGCGCACCCCGTACAGCGCCTCGAAGGCGAGCGCCGTGGCCGCGAGGTCGGCGTTGCCGGGGCCGCCGCAGTAGCCGTTGACCGAGAGCTCGACGGTGCCGGCGCCCGCGCGCACGGCGGCGACCGCGCAGGCGACCGCCAGGCCGAAGGTGTTGTGCGGATGGAGGCCGACCTCCACCGCGGGGGCGAGGGCGCGGGTCAGCCGGACCAGATGCGCGTACGCCTCGGGGCTCATCGCCCCCGGCCCGTCGAACAGGGTGAACTCGCCCGCGCCGGCGGCGGTGAGCACGGTGACCGACTCCTCGTGGCTCTCCTCGGTCGCGTACGACACCATCAGCAGCGGCACGATCACGGTGAGGCCGCGTTCGCGGGCGTACGACACGAGCCGCGCGGCCCGGGCCAGTACGGCCGCCCGGTCGCGCGGGGTGTCCCCGGTGCGCCACTCCTCGCCGCGCCAGGCCCGGGCGTACGCCTGCGGCTGGTAGAGCAGCGCCGCCTCGCCGAACGCCTGCACCCACACCTGTACGGCGTCGTAGCCGGCCGCGGCCGCGCGGTCGACGTCCTCCGTGGACCGCATCAGCGGGCAGATCACCCGGCACGCGTCGTCGGCGCCCTTGACCAGCTCCACCTCGCCCTTGAGTGCCGCGTCGGTTCGGTCGCCGAGCCCCGCCGTGACGACCTCGGCCACTCCGCCGGCCACGAGCCCGCGCAGGAACGCCTCCTTCGCCGCGGCGGACGCCACGACCCCGGGCAGGGTCTCCACCGAGCGCAGGGTCGCGTCCCGCAGCCGCACCGACGCGGGCAGC
Source organism: Streptomyces sp. NPDC005811 (assembly GCF_040630405.1). Lineage (NCBI taxonomy): Bacteria > Bacillati > Actinomycetota > Actinomycetes > Kitasatosporales > Streptomycetaceae > Streptomyces > Streptomyces sp. NPDC005811. Next base: position 301,408 of record NZ_JBEXXK010000002.1, on the reverse strand, counting down.
GGACCCGCCACGTCCGGGCGGCGGTTGAGCGGGCTCACCGACCAGCGGCCGGGTTCGTGGGCGCCGGGCGTGCGCCGTGCCGCCAGCTCCGCGCGGAAGCGGGCGATCTCCTCGGGGGTGAAGACGGGTGGCTTGCCGGTCCGCTCGTCGGTCTTCCTGTCGGTCCTCTTGTCGGTCCTCTTGTCCATGGGCCTCCTTCGGGATTCCTGTCCCTGCCATGCAGATGACCTGTCGACACTATTGGCATTGCCTTCGCATTGGAGCCTTAGATGTTTACTTCGTGTCGACACTTGGTTAGAACTGTCGACAGTTTAGCCCTTCGAGCGAGGAGCATCCATGACGCAAGACCTGTCCGACGATCTGCCCGGGCCACGGCTCGGCCGTCTCGCGGGACGGATCGCCGTGATCGGCGGAGCCGGCAGTGTGGGTCCGGGCTGGGGCAACGGCCGTGCCACCGCGGTGATCTTCGCCCGTGAGGGCGCCACCGTCTTCCTGGCCGACCGGGACAAGGAGTCCCTGGAGGTCACCGCGCGGCAGATCCGCGAGGAGGGCGGCACCGCGCACACGGCGGTCCTCGACGTGACCGAACCCGAGGCCCTCCAGGACTACTTCGCCGAGTGCGAGCGCCTCGCGGGACGCATCGACGTCCTCGTCAACAATGTCGGCGGCTCGCGGGCCGGCGGTGCGGTCGACCTCAGTCTGGAGGACTGGGAGAGCCAGCTGCGCACCAACCTCACCAGTGCCTTCCTCGCCTGCAAGTACGCCGTGCCCGCCATGCGGCGCGCGGGCGGCGGCGCCATCGTCAACACCGCCTCCGCCTCCGGTCTGCGCTGGACCGGCGCGGCCCAGGTCGGTTACGCGGCGGCCAAGGCGGCGGTCATCCAGCTCTCCCGGGTCACCGCCGTGGAGGTCGCGCCGGACAACATCCGGGTGAACACCGTCGTGCCCGGACAGCTGCACACCCCGATGGTGGAGGCGCGGCTCGCGCACCAGCGCGCGGGCGGCGACGTGGAGAAGCTGCTCGCCCAGCGGCAGGCCCGGATCCCGCTCGGCTTCATGGGCGACGGCCGCGACACGGCGTACGCGGCGCTGTTCCTGGCCTCCGCCGAGGCCCGCTTCGTCACCGGCACGGAGATCGTCGTCGACGGTGGAATGACGGCGCGCTGTGACTGAACATGCCGTCCACGAGCCGGAGTTGGTGCCGTCCCTGGGCTGCCCCCCGCCGCATCCCGCCCCGCGCACCCCGTCCCTGGCGCTCCCCAGGGACAGCTGCGACGCCCATTGCCACATCCTCGGGCCCGCCGACGTCTTCCCCTACGCCCCGGACCGCACCTTCACCCCCCTGGACGCCCCTAAGGAGCAACTGCGGGCTCTGCACGCCCACTTGGGTCTCGACCGGGCGGTGGTCGTGCAGTCCTCCTGCCACGGCTACGACCACGCCGTGCTGCTGGACGCCCTGCGGGCCGGCGAAGGGCGGTTGCGCGGGGTGGCGCTGATCGGTGAGCGGACCTCCCGGGCCGAGATCGAGGAGCTGCACCAGGCCGGTGTGCGCGGCTTCCGGCTCAACTTCCTGCCGCATCTGCGCACCCCGCCCACCCGCGACGAGATCGACGCGGTGCTGGAGCGGGTGGACGGCCTCGGCTGGGCCGCCCAACTGCACGTCAGGGGTGAGGAGATCGCCGTCCTCGAAGACCTCGTCCGGGCCCTTCCGGGCCGCGTGGTCGTCGACCACATCGGACGCGTCGACCTCGCGGCCGGCCGCGACGGCCCGGCGCTGCGCAGTCTGCGGGCGCTGCTCGACACCGGGAACGTGTGGGTCAAGGTCAGCGGCGTCGACCGGGTCTCCCGGCAGGGTCCGCCGTACACCGACGCGGTGGAGCTGGCCGCCTCCCTGGTGGCGCACGCCCCGGAGCGGGTCGTCTGGGGCACCGACTATCCGCACGTCAACATCACCGGCGAGGCCCCCGACGACGGGCTGCTCGTCGACCTCGTCGAGCAGCTGGCACCCGACCCGGCCCATCTGCGGCGGCTGATGGTCGACAACCCCGCGGAACTCTTCGACTTTCCGGCCGTTCACCGGACCGTTTCATAGTGTCGGCAGAAACCCACAGGTTTTTCCCTGTCACCTCCCTTGAACGCCCAAAGTGTCGACAGTAGTGTCCCGACTCGAACCCCTTGAGAGGAGGACCGCCATGGCTGTGCCGCCCCCCGCCAGGCTGCTCAGGCGCGGCGAGGCCGCGTACGAACAGGCCCGGCTCGACGCCGTCTGGAACGAGCGCAAGCCCCACCGGTATCCCGAGGTCATCGTGCTCGCCGCCGACGAGCAGGACGTGGTGGCCGCCGTACGGCTCGCCCGCAGCGAGGGGCTCACCATCGGGATCCGCTCCGGCGGACACAGCTGGGTGGGCAACGGGGTGCGGGACGGCGGCATGCTGCTCGACCTCTCCCGGCTCCAGGACATCACGGTCGACCCCGCCGCGCGCACGGCCTCGGTCCAGCCCGCGGTCAAGGGGCCCGCCCTGCTCGAACAGCTCGCTCCACACGGCTTGTTCTTCCCCGCGGGACACGCGCCCACCGTCGGCGTCGGAGGTTTCCTCCTCGGCGGCGGCTACGGCTGGAACTCCCGCCGGCTCGGCCCCGCCTGCCTGAGCATCCGGGCCGTCGACGTCGTCCTCGCCGACGGCACCCTGGTGCACGCCACCGACGCCACCCACCCCGAGCTGCTGTGGGCGGCCCGGGGGAGCGGCCCCGGCTTCTTCGGCGTGGTCACCCGCTTCCACCTCACCGCGCACGACCTGCCCCGCCGGTTCCTGCGGACCGTGCACAGCTACCCGCTGGAGCTGCGCGACCAGGTGCTCGCCTGGTCGTACGACACCCTCGAACGCCTCGCGCCCGAGGTGGAGTTCTCCGCCAAGGTCGGTTTCACCCCCGGCCTCGACCGGCAGACGGTCTCCGTCACCGCCACCGCGTTCTGCGAGGGCGACGACAACCCCCTCGCCCCGCTGGAGGACGCCCCCTTCCGCGACCGTGCGGTCCGCGCGCTGGTCGCGCGGGAGACCACCATAGCCGCGCTGTACGAGCACGCCGACCGGCTGACCCCGCCCGGCATGCGCTGGGCGCTCGACGGGATCTGGACCGACGAGCCCGTGGACAAGGTCCTGGCGGCCGCCCGGCCGCTGTTCGACACCATCCCCGACACCACCAGCCATGTCCTGTGGATGCTCTGGGGCGGCTTCCCCGAGCGTCCGGACGCCTGCTGGTCCAGCCAGGCCAAGCTGTACCTCTCGCCCAACGCGGGCTGGACCGACCCCGCCGAGGACCTCGCCCACGAGCGGTGGGCGCACGGCCGGCTCGCCGAACTCCCGCACCTGTCCGCCGGGTTGCAGTTCTCCGACAACAACCTCGCCGACCGCTTCGACCACGGGCTCAGCCCCGCCCACGCCGCGCGCCTGGAGGAGATCCGGGCCGTGTACGACCCCGAGGGCCGCTTCCGCACCTATATGACCCCCGGGGAATCCACCACCGCCTACGCCGCCGCGGGACACGCGCGGACGCAGTAGCTCGCCACCAGCCGACCTGAACCCGGCTGGTTCGTACGTGAGTCATCAAGGAGAGCCGTTTTCATGGAAACCTCGAGAACCCCGCGGCGTCGTGGTCTCATCGTCCTGTCCGCACTCGCCGTCACCGCCTCCCTCACCCTCACCGCCTGCGGAGGCGACTCCGCCGGTGACACCACCGCCGACGGCAAGGCCAAGGTCACCGTCCTGCGCTCCAACGGCGCCATCTTCGAGCCGCTCTACATAGCCCAGCAGCAGGGCTACTTCACCTCCGCAGGCCTCGACGTCACCATCAAGGCCGGCGCCCAGGACACCTCGCAGAACGCGCCCTCCGTCCTCAACGGCGAGGCCCAGTTCGCGATGACGGACAGCTCCGGCTTCCTCAAGGGCGCCGCCCAGGACATGCCGATCCGGATCGTGACCGGGCTCCAGTCCGCGACGACGAAGACGGACCCCACCGACGGGCTGCTGGTCAAGAAGGACAGCAAGATCGAGTCCTTCGCGGACCTGGAGGGCAGGACCGTCGGCATCTCCGCGCTCGGCGGCACCATCCAGTTCATCTGCGAGTACCTGGTGCAGAAGGCCGGCGCCGACCCCTCCAAGGTCAAGTTCGTGGCCCTGCCCACGACGTCGCTGACCGACGCCGCCACCTCCGGCAAGACCGACGCGATCTTCTCCTTCGGCCCGTTCTACTTCGCCGGCAAGGACAGCGGACTGCGCTCCATCGGCAACGGCATGAACGACGTGCCCGGCATGGTCCAGGGCCTGCTGTTCTCCAGCCAGGAGTACCTCGCCAAGAACGCCGGCACCGCCAAGAAGTTCATCGACGCCGTCGCCAAGGCCATCGACTACGCCAACGCGCACCCCGAGGCCGTCAAGGCCATCGACAAGAAGTACACCCAGGTGCCCGCCGACTTCATCGACAAGCACGACACCAACCACTACGACAAGAACCTCAACACCACCGTGATGCGCACGGTGATCACGAAGATGCACGAGTTCGACCTGCTCGACAAGGAGCCCAAGGACGACGCCCTCTACTGGGACCAGGCCCCGACCTCGGCCGGGGAGTAGCGGTGCTCAAGGTCCGTCTGCTCCAACTGGGCGCGCTCGCCGCCGTGCTGGCGCTGTGGGCGCTGATCACGGCGGCCGGCGTGGTCAGTTCGACCGCGCTGCCGGGGCCACGAGCCGTCCTGGTCGCCTTCGGGGACCTCCTCGGCAGCGGCGGCTTCTGGCAGGCGGTGGGGGAGACCCTGCGCGGCGCGGTCACCGGACTGCTCCTGGCGATCGCCGTGGGCATCCCGGTCGGCCTGCTCACCGGCGTGTACCGGGCAGCCGAGGAATCCTCCCGGCTGCTCCTGGAGATCCTCCGGTCCTTCCCCGTGATCGCCCTGCTCCCGGTGTTCCTGCTGGTCCTCGGCTCCACCCCGGGCATGAAGGCCACGGTCGTCTTCATCGCCTGCGTCTTCCCGGTGCTGCTCCAGGCCCAGTACGGGGCGCGCGCGGTGAGCCAGGCCGTCCACGAGACCGTGCGCGGTTACCGCATTCCGAGGCTGCTGCGGCTGCGCCGGGTGGTCCTGCCGGCCGCGGTCCCGTCCATCACGACGGGCCTGCGGCTGGCAGCGACCACCTCGGTCCTGGTCGCCATCGGCGTCGAGGTGCTCACCACACTCCCCGGCATCGGCCACATGATCATGGAGTCGCAGCAGGCGGGCGCCTCCGCCCGGGCCTACGCCTACATCCTCACCGCCGGGGCCATCGGATACACGATCACCCTGCTCGCGCAGTTCGCCGAGCACCGGCTGCTGCGCTGGCGGCCGCCGACCCGGGCCGGAGAGGAGTGAGCCGCATGCCCTGGAAACCGATCGTCCGTCAACTCTGGCTGCCCGCCCTGGTGTTCCTCGTCCTCCTGGTGTCGACGGCCGGCAGCACCAGCTTCTACTTCCCCCCGCTCACCGAGGTGCTCGCCGCGCTGTGGCGCGAGCTGGTGCACGGCGACCTCCTCGGCGACCTGCTGTTCAGCCTCCGCAACATCCTCTGCGGCCTCGCGCTCGCCACCGTCGTCGGCGTCGGCGCCGGGCTGGTCATCGGCGAGATCCGCACCCTGCGCCTGGCGACCGGCCCGCTCCTGGACTTCGCCCGTGCCACCCCGACCGTCGGATTCGTGCCCGTCATCATCCTCACCCTGGGCATCGGCTCCGGACCGAAGATCTTCCTGATCTTCCTCGGCTCGGTCTGGCCGATCCTCCTGAACACGGTCAGCGGCGTCCAGGCCATCGGCCCGGCCGTCCACGAGACCGCCCGCAGCTACCGCGTCCCCTGGCCGCTCCGGCTGCGCCGCGTCATCCTGCCCGGCGCGCTGCCGCAGATCCTCGCGGGCATCCGGGTCGCCCTGTCCGTCGCCGTCGTCCTCATGGTCGTCAGCGAGATCTACGGCTCCCCGATCGGCCTCGGCAACTTCATCCTGCAGAGCGGCTCCAGCTTCCACGTCGCCGAGACCTGGGCCGGCACCATCCTGATCGGCGTCCTCGGCTACGGCCTGAGCGTGCTGCTCCTGCTGGTCGAGCACCGCCTCCTGGGCTGGTACCACCAGCGCGCTCCCCGAGTGCGCTCACCACGCCCCGTCCCGGCCGGGGCCACCGACAGCACCGACAGCGTCAAGAGCAACGGAGTCGTCGTATGACACGCGGATCGAGCCTGCACGTCGAGGACCTCGGCATGTGCTTCGGCCAGGGACCGCAAGCGCACCGGGTCCTCGACGGACTGTCCCTGCGCGTGGACCCGGGGGAGTCGGTGTGCCTGGTCGGGCCGTCCGGCGCGGGCAAGACGACCCTGCTGCGCTGTCTCGCCGGACTCACCAGGCCGACCTCCGGCCGGGTCCGGTACGGCGACCAGCCGCTGACCGAGCCGCACGCCGACATCGCCGTGGTCTCGCAGGACTACCGGGGCTCCCTGCTGCCCTGGCTGCGCGTCTGGGACAACGTCGCCTTCCCGCTCCAGGGCCGGGGTGTGAAGAAGGCCGTCCGCAAGCAGCGCGCCCTGGAGTGCCTGGACGCCGTCGGCCTGTCCGGCGTCGGCGACAAGTACCCCTGGCAGCTCTCCGGCGGGATGCAGCAGCGGGTGGCGATCGCGCGCGGACTGGCGTACGACGCCCCCGTGCTCCTCATGGACGAGCCGTTCGGCTCGGTGGACGCCCAGTCCCGGTTCGAACTCGAGGACCTCACGCTGGAGTTGCGCCGCCGGCTCGGCATCACCGTGGTCGTCGTCACCCATGACATCGACGAGGCGGTCTACCTCGGCGACCGGGTCGTCGTCCTCGGCGGGAAACCCACGGCCGTGCTCGACACGCTCACCATCCCCCTCGGCACCGAACGCGACCAGCTCACCACCCGCTCCGACCCCCGCTTCGCCGAACTGCGCACCCGCGTCCTGGCGTTGATCCGGGGCGAGATCGAGCTGGCGCCCCGCGCGGTCTGACCCACCGCGCGCACCCCACAGACCCACCCCCCTCCACCGGCCGACGCGCCACGCGTCGGTCCGGCCTGCCCGAAAACAGGCCCCACCCCCGTCCGAATCCCCCGGACACCCCCCTGCACCCCCGACCGAACACTGAGAACAAGGGAGTTCACCGTGACACACACCACCAGCAGGCAGGGTCCCGAGATCAGCTACCGGAACCGCCCCCGTGCCCTGCTCGTGGCGGTGGCCGCCGCCTTCGCGCCCACCCTCGCGGCCCCGGCCGTCGCCCGGGCGGCGACGACCAAGGCCGGCAAGCGGATCACCGTGGCCTCCGGCGAGACCCTGACGCTGACCGAGACCACCACCGCCACCCGGCTCACCATCGCCGAGGGCGGCGTCATCGCCGTCCCCGACGGCTACAGCCTCAGCCTCACCGTCAACGGCGTGGAGACCGGCAGCGAACTCGCCGCGCTGACCGACGGCTACGGCGGAGCGGCCACCGCCATCGCGGCCGGCACCTACCGCGGGACGATCGTCCTCACCGTCGCCGAGGCCACCGAGGTCGCCTACAGCACCCTCACCTTCCCCTTCCGCCAGGCCATCTACGTCGACGCGGACGGCGTGGACGAGGCCAAGTCGGTCCCCTCCGACGTCAGCGGCGGCACCGTCACCGACACCGGGGCGAGCGGCATCACCCTCGCCTCCAACGGCGAGGCGTTCAACGGCGTCTACGTCACCGGCGGCGGCAGCTACACCCTCACCGACCCGAAGATCCTCTTCGACGGCAACGGCCGCTGCGACTTCATCGGGTACGGCGCCTCCGTCGTCGGCACCGGTGCGGGCACCACCCTCGTCCTGGACGGCGCGACCATCAGCAACGTGGGCGTGGTCCGTACGGCGGTCATCGCCGACGCCACCGCCAACGTGATCGTCAAGAACTCCACCCTGCACTGCGCCGACGGAGTCGTGCCCGACGAGTACCCGACGGCCGGCACCGGTGACACCCGGTACATGATCACCGTGCCGTGGATGCTGGGCCTGTCCGGCAACGTCCGCACCACCAACCTGCTCGGCGCGAACACCAAGGCGTCGTACATCAACTCCACCATCTCCTCGGAGAAGTGGGGCGCGCTCTCGGTCGACGGCGGCAGCTACTGCACCCTGACCGCCATCAACAGCACCATCGCCAACACCGGCGGCCAGGGCTACGGTTCGTACGCCATCGGCAACGTCACCGAGCACTTCCTGGGCTGCACCTTCGACGTCGGCGACTACGCCCTCATCCACTGGGGCGCCTCGGCCCACTACGGAGACAGCACCGCGGATGCCGTCGCCGCCCTGAACGACTCTCTGGAACTCGGCCTGACCAGCGCCGAGTTGGCCGACCTCCCGGTCAAGTCCACCGTGATCGACGCCGGCCGTTTCATGGTCATGTGGTACGCGGCCGGCTCGGTCACGATCGACGGCGGCACCCAGGTCAACACCGGCGAGACCACCTTCATGAGCAAGGCCGTCGCGGGGACGGTCACCGTCGACGGCTCCGACGGCGCCACGATCAACCCCGGCAACGGCGTCATCTTCCAGCTGATGGACACCGACCGGCCGAGCAGCGTCTCGGTCTCCGGCAAGGCGTGGAGCAGCGAGACGACCGGTACGTACACCGAGCCCACCGGTTCGCCGACCAGGTCCTCGAGCTGGGTGACCACGTCGTCGCAGTCCACCGACTCCAAGGGCACCTTCACCGACATCGACCTGACGGGCGACTTCTACAACTCCGTCTGGGGCGGCGGCAACGCCAGCATCCAGGGCCAGAACCTCAGCCTGTCCTTCACCCGTTCGACCGTGGAGGGCGTGATCTCCGCGAGCACGGCCAAGCACGCCGTGTCCACCATCACCTCCGCCGAGTACCGGCAGATCAGTGAGGTCACCAACACCCCGGGCGCGGTCGTCAACAACGGCGTCCTGGTCACCCTGGGCACCGGCTCCACCTGGACGGTCACCGGAACGTCGTACCTGAGCGCCCTCACCCTGGCCTCGGACGCCACGGTGACGGCCCCCTCCGGCAAGACGGTCACCTTCACGGTCAACGGCACCACCACCACCCTCAAGGCGGGCACCAGCTACACCGGCGCCCTCACCCTGACGGTGGCGTAACCACACAGATACCGGCCCCCGGGACGCGAACCAAGTCCCGGGGGCCGGTATCTGCGGAGCGCTACGCCCCGAGCATGTTGTAACCACCGTCCGCCACCAGGAACCCACCCGTGATGTGGTTCGCGTCCTCGGTCGCGAGAAAGAGCGCCGCTCCGGCAAGCTCCTCCGGACCGGGAATCCGCCCCATCGGCGTCGCCCGGCGCAGGGTGTCACCACGACCGTCCTGCCAGTCCCGGCGCCCCAGCGTGGCGGCCGTCTCGATGAACCCCGGCGCGAACACGTTCACCCGCACCGCCGGAGCGAACGCGTGCGCGTACGACTTGGTCAGCCCGATGATGCCGTACTTGGCGGCCGCGTACTGCGGAGCCCGCGCACTGCCCCGGACGACGACCGTGGAGCCGATGTTGACGATGGCGCCGCCACCCTCCTGCTCCAGCATCCGCGCCCCGAACTCATGGGTGCACAGCAGCGTGCCCTTGACGTCCACGGCGAGGACGTGGTCGATGGACTCCTCGGTGATGTCCCGCCAGGACATCTGCTCTCGGGCCACGTCGCCGACGTTGTTGACCGCCACGTCGAGGCGCCCGAAGTGCCCCCACACCTCGTCGGCGAGGCGCTTGATCTGGTCGTGCTCGGCGATGTCGGCCTGGACGAGGACCGCCTTGCGGCCCAGCGCCGTGACCCGCTCGGCCGTCGCCTCGGCGCCCGCGCGTGAACCGCGGTAGTGGACGGCGATGTCGGCGCCCTCCCTCGCGGCGCGTACGGCGATCTCGGCGCCGAATCCGGTGCCCGCGCCGGTGACGAGGACGGTCTTGCCGGCGAACCGTTCGGGTACGGGGTTCATGGGGTGGTCTCCGTTCATGAAGTCTGGGGTGTCGCGGGGGTGTTCGGCGGGCGAGGTCATACGAGGGTCCGCCCGCCGTCGGCGTAGAGCACCTGTCCGGTGACGAACGCGGACTCGGCGGAGGCGAGGAAGAGCACCGGTCCGGTGAGGTCCTCGGGGCGGCCCAGGCGCCCGGCGGGCACCAGGGACTCCAGGGAGTCGCGGACGCCGGGGCGGGCGAGGTAGGCGCGGGTCAGGTCGGTCTCGGTGTAGCCGGGGGCGACCGCGTTGACGGTGACCCCGTCGGCCGCCCACTCACGGGCCATCACCCGCATCAGCTGGTTCACCCCGCCCTTGGTCGCCGCGTACGGCGCGTGGTCGCGGTGGGCGAGCAGCCCGGAGACGGAGGAGAGATAGACGATCCGCCCGTACCCGCGCGGCACCATCACGGCTCCGGCCGCCTTGCCCAGCCAGAACGCGCTGTCGAGGTTGACCGAGCGCAGCCGCTCCCAGACCTCGTCCGGTGTCTCCAGGACGGGTCTGCGGTCGTTGACGCCCACCGCGTGGACGAACACGTCCAGTCCGCCGAGGAGCCGTACCGCCTCCTCGACCGCCGCCCGGCAGGCGTCGGCCGAGGTGAGGTCGGCCACCAGGCCCGTCACCCCGTCCTGGGCGATCTCGTCGAGCCGGTCCTTGTCCACATCGAGGACGACCACGTCCGCGTACGCCTCGGCCAGTGCCCGGGCCACCGTCGCGCCGATCCCGCCGACTCCGGCGATCAGGGCGCGGGTACCCGCGAAGTCCCACGTTGTCCGCATGTCCGGACCGTAAGCCACGCTCCGCTTTTGTGTCCACACTTTGCACGCCTCTTGACGGTCTACGGTGTGATCGGCAGGCTGAGTGTCGACAGTTAGGGAGGTTCGGATGAAGCTGGTGACGTTCGACGCGGGACCGGAGGCGGGTCTGGTGGGCCGGCTCGACGGGGACACCGTGGTGGAGCTGGAGGTGCCCTCCACGCGCGTGTTCTTCGAGTGGGAGGGACGGGTCCCGGAGACGGGACGGACGTTCGCCCTGGCCGCCGTACGGCTGCGGGCGCCGATCGTGCCCAAGAAGTTCTTCCACACGGCCGGCAACTTCCGTGAGCACCACGAGGACCTGGTCCGCGTCGACTGGTCCCACCCCGTCAACAAGGGCATCGTGTTCTTCCAGAACGTCGATGCGATCATCGGCCCCGACGAGCCGATCGTGTACCCGGCGAACCTGACCCGTGAACTCGACTACGAGCTCGAACTCGCCGTCGTCATCGGCAAGCCGGGCCGCTTCTTCTCCGCCGAGCAGGCCGCCGAGCACATCGCGGGCTATCTGGTCTTCAACGACATCACCGCCCGCGACATCCAGCGCAAGGAGATGGAGTCGGGGGTCTTCTCCTTCTCCAAGGCGATCGAGACGTTCTGCCCGATCGGCCCGTACATCGTGACCGCCGACGAGATCGGCGACCCGCACGACCTCGACATGGAGCTGAGGGTCAACGGCGACGTCCGGCAGAAGTCCAACACCGCCCGGATGTCGGTGTCGATCCCGCAGCTGGTCGCCTACCACTCCCCGCAGACCTACAGCGCCGGCGACCTCGTCACCACCGGCACCATCGCGGGCGTGGCGGCGAGCACCGAGGACCCGTTCGCGAACTACCTCAAGCCCGGCGACGTGGTCGAGGCGGAGATCGAGGGCCTCGGGGTGCTGCGCAACCAGGTGATCTCCTGGCGCGACGCCTACGGCACCGAAGAGCCGCCCGCGGAAAACTGGGTGTGAGCGGCCGATGCGTATCGCACGACTCGCGGGCCGTACCGTGCTGCTGACCGAGGACGGCGCCCTCGACATCCCGGCAGACTTCGAGGGGCGGCTCTTCGACCGCTGGGACGCACTGCTCGACTGGTCCCGGGGTGCCACAGGGGGGCGTCCCTACGACGAGTCCGAGCTGGAGGCACCCGTCCCCGCCCCCCGGCAGGTCTTCGCCGTCGCCCTCAACTACCGCCCCCACACCGCCGAGGCGGGCTACGAGGAACCCGAGGTCCCCCTCGTCTTCACCAAGTTCCCGACCTGTCTCACCGGTCCGTGCACGACCGTCGAGCTGCCGCCCGGACATGTCGACTGGGAGCTGGAGCTGGTCGCCGTCATCGGCCGGGAGGCGCGCCGGGTGCCGGTGGAGAAGGGCTGGGAGCCGGTCGCGGCGCTCACCGTGGGCCAGGACCTCTCCGAGCGTCTCGCCCAACTCGCGGGCCGCCCGGCGCAGTTCTCCCTCGCCAAGTCGCATCCGGGCTTCGGTCCGGTGGGCCCCGCGCTGGTGAGCCTCGACGAGATCCCGGGCCGTGACGACCTCGAACTGACCTGCGCGCTGAACGGCGACACCGTGCAGCACGACCGCACCGGCAACATGATCTTCCCGATTCCCCGACTGGTCGCGTACCTCAGCGAGTTCTGCACCCTGCTCCCCGGCGACCTGATCTTCACGGGCACCCCGGCGGGTGTCGGCAACCGGCGCACACCGCAGCGGTTCCTGACCCCCGGCGACGAACTGGTCAGCCGGATCGGGGGAGTCGGCGAGATGCGGCACCGCTTCCGGAAGGCGACGACGGCATGACCCGCACCCTCTTCACCGACGTCCAGGTCTTCGACGGCACCGGACGCGACCCCTTCCCCGCCCAGGTCCTGGTCGAGGACGGCCGGATCACCGAGGTCTCCGACCGGCTCCCGCGCGACCTGCGGACCGACGCCCGGGTGATCGACGGAGGCGGCGGCACCCTGCTCCCCGGTCTCGTCGACGCCCACGCCCACCTCGGCTTCGGCTCCACCGTCGAGCACCTCTCGCGCCGCCGCGACGAGCCGGAGGAGGAGAAGGCGCTGCTCGTCGCCCACGCCGGCCGGGTCCTGCTGGACCACGGCATCACCAGCGCCTACTCCGGCGGCAACCGGCTCCCCGGGACCGAGACCGCGGCCCGCAAGGCCTTCGCCGAGGGCTGGATGCCGGGACCGCGGCTGAAGGCCGCCTCCTGGGAGGGCACGGCCGGCATGGTCGAACCCGGTGTCTACGACTTCCCGGGCGTCGAAGGGCGGCCCTCCGACCCGGAGTCGGTCGCCCGCTTCGTCGGCGACATGGCCGGACTCGGCGTCGACATCGTCAAGGTGTCCCTCTCCGGGGAGAGCGCGGTCGTCCAGGGCACCTCACGGATCGTCCAGTTCACCGACGAGGAAGTGGCCGCGGCCGCCGCCACCGCCCAGAAGCACGGCGTATGGCTCACCGCCCACGCCCACGCGGCCGAGTCGGTCAAGATGGCGGTCCGGCACGGCATCCGGGCCGTCTACCACTGCACCTTCGCCGACGAGGAGGCCCTCGACCTCCTCGAAGCCGCCCGCGACCGGATCTTCGTCGCCCCGACCCCCGGCATCATCCACGCCAACCTCCACGAGGCGGGCGGCGAACCCGAGCCGGGCATGGAGGTGGAGGCGACGGCGGCGGCCGTGCGCGAGGTGGTGCCGGAGCTGGTGCGGCGGGGCGTACGGGTCCTGCCCGGCGGCGACTACGGCTTCGCCTGGAACCCGGTCGGCCGCAACCTGCGCGACCTGGAGCTGTTCGTCGACTGGTTCGGCTTCACCCCCGCCGAGGCCCTGCGCGCCGCCACCCGGTACGGCGGGCAGATCATGGGCATGGAGAACGAACTCGGCCTCGTGCGGCCCGGGTTCCTCGCCGACCTGGTCCTCGTCGACGGCGATCCGCTGGCGGACATCACGCTCCTCCAGGACCGCGACCGACTGACGGCGATCATGAAGGACGGCCGGCTCCACAAGGCGCCCGCGTGATCCGGGCCAGGACGGACGGCGGACGCCTGGCGGGGGAGTGGCAGGCCGGGGTCGCCGTCTTCCGGGGCGTCCCGTTCGCCGAGCCGCCCGTCGGCGACCTGCGCTGGCGGCCGCCGCGGCGCGCCGCGCGCTGGGACGGCGAGCGGCGCGCCGACGCCTTCGGCCCGGCCCCCCTCCAGCCGCAGCCGCCCCGCGACTCGATCATGTACCACACCAACTTCGCCGACCGGCGGGCGCTGGTGATGAGCGAGGACTGCCTCTACCTCAACGTCTGGACCCCCGACCCGGCGCCCGGCGCCGCGCTGCCGGTGATGGTCTGGATCCACGGCGGCGGCAACCGCTACGGCCACGGCGGCCAGGAGATCCACGACGGAGCCGCCCTGGCCGGCCGGGGCCTCGTCGTGGTCACCCTGAACCACCGGCTCGGCGCCCTCGGCTTCCTCGCCCACCCCGAGCTGGCCGCCGAGGACGACCTGGACGCCACCGGCAACTACGGGCTCCTCGACATCGTCGCCGCGCTGACCTGGGTGCGGGAGAACATCACGGCGTTCGGCGGCGACCCGGACCGGGTCACCGTCGCCGGCAACTCCGCCGGAGCGGCCCATGTCTGCCACCTCATGGCGGCGCCGGCGGCCCGGACCCTGTTCCGGGCCGCCCTCGGCCAGAGCGCCTCGGGCGTCGGCCGCGCCGAAGGCCCCCTCACCGACCGCGACGAGGCCCAGAAGCAGGGGCTGCGCTGGGCGGAGGCGTTCGGCGACCGCGATCTCGCGGGCCTGCGGCGGCTGGACGGGGTGGAACTGGTCCTGCGGGGCCACTTCGGCCCGGTCGTGGACGGCCGGGTCCTCACCGAGCCCACCGACACGGTCTTCGCGGCCGGCCGCCAGCACCCGGTCCCGCTGCTCGTCGGCAGCAACACCGACGAGGGCTCCGTGTACACGACCCTGGACGTGCTGCGCCGGCTCCCCGTGGAGCCGGGCACCGACGAGGTGTACCCCGTACGGGACGCGGACGAGGCCCGCCGGACGGCCCGGCGGTTCACCGGGGAGAGCCGCTTCACCTACCCCGTCTGGCACTGGGCCACCACCCACCGCCGGACCGCGCCGACCTGGCTGTACCGCTTCACGCGCAGGCCCCCGCTGCCCGACGACCTGGTCCTCGCACCCCCGCGGGACGGCCTGCCGGGATACGGCGTCCATCACACCGCCGAACTCCCGTACGCCCTCGACACCTTGGACTGCCGGCCCTGGCCCTGGACCGAGGCCGACCGCGCGCTGGCCCGGACCATGGCCGACACCTGGGCGCGGTTCGTCGAGACGGCCGACCCCAACGGCGGCGGTCTGCCCGCCTGGCCCGCCCTCACCGGGGACGAGGTCATGGTCCTCGGCGAGCGGGTCGCCCTCGGAGGCGTCGAACGCCCGGACGCGATGCGGCTGTTGGCCGACTGCCCCCGCCCCCTGTGAAAGGACCCCGCCCTCCCCATGGCACGACTTCCCGACACCGAAGGCACCGGTGAGATCGCCGCCCGCATCCGCGACCGCCGGGGCGGGGCACTGCGCCCCCTCGACCGGATGCTGCTGCACAGCCCCCAGCTCGCCGACGGCTGGAACAGCCTCCTGGGCGCCATCCGGGGCAGGCTCCGGCTCGGCGCGGACCTCCGCGAGTCGGTGATCCTGCGGATCGCCGTCCTCAACCGCGCCCCGTACGAGTGGACCGCCCATGAACCCGAGGCGCGGCGGGCCGGGCTCGGCGACGCCGCACTGGCCGAGCTGCGCCGCGAGAAGCCCGAGCTCGACGCCCGGATGTCCCGGGTCATCGCCTACACCGACGCGATGACCCGTGACCTCCACGTCCCCGACGACCTGTTCGACGCCCTCCGCGCCGACTTCACCGACGCGGAACTGGTCGAACTGACGGCGACCGTCGCGGCGTACAACATGGTGTCCCGCTTCCTGGTCGCCCTGGACGTCCGGCTCCCGGGCTAGGAGCCGCCGTGCCGCCGCAGGAAGTGGATCAGGAGGCGGTTCCAGGCGGCCGGCTGCTCCCAGTGCGGGTTGTGGCCCGCCTCCCGGACGACATGCGTCTCCACGTCCGCCAGATGGCCGGAGTTGAGGCGCATCACCGACGGCGGGCTGTACAGGTCGGCGTCCCCGGTGATCAGCTGGACCGGCAGCCTGAGCGTCTCCAGGGCCGCCCAGGTGATGCTGTGGCCGAGGGACTGGGCGAACGCGTCGGCGGTGCGGGCCCGTTCGTGGATCGCCAGCCAGGCCGCCACCCCGTCCGGGTCGCCGCCCCGGTAGGAGGGGCCCAGTTCCTTGAAGTCCACCGGCAGGTCGCCGAACGGGTCCGGCTGGAGTGCCGCGGTCAGCTCCTGGTACGCGGTGTCCTGGATGCCCATGATGCTGCCCGACACCGTGAGGCCGAGGAGCCGGTCCTCGTGGGAGAGGGCGTAGTCGACCGCCACCGGGCCGCCCGCCGCCGAGCCCGACAGATGGAAGCGGTCCAGGCCCAGACGGTCGGCCAGGGTGTCCAAGTCGCCCGAGGCGGTGTCGGCCTCGGCCCGGGTGCCGGCGACCGAGAGATAGGCCCCGCGCCGCGAGTAGCCGATCACCCGGAAGCCGGCCCCGGCCAGTACCGGCTGCTGGTACGGCCAGCTCTCGCCGCTGCCCGAGCCCGGATGCAGCAGCACGACGGCCTCCCCGTCGCCGCCGGTGTCCCAGCACCACAGACTGCCGCCGCCGGAGACCGGCACCCGGTACTCGGTGACCGGCACCTGCGCGGGCACCGGCACGGGCTCCCACGGCTCGGACGACCGACCGGCGGTGTCCGCGAAGGCCGTACCCTGCGGGACACCGGTCGTCGCGAGAGCGGCCAGGGCGGCGCCGCCGACCACCGTCCGTCTGCTGGGCCCCGAGGGGCCGCTGCGTACGCGCTTCATTCTTCCTCCGGTGGATAATGGGCGTCGGATGTTGACAGGAATGTTGGAAGTCGACAGGAAGCGGGGGATCCCGTATCGGGTGCGATACGGGGTGAGATAGTGTCGACACCGTTGAACCGGCTGTGAGCCCGGACCAGGCAGGGAGAAGTGCCGCATGACCGATCAGGACACGCACCTCGTGCTGGAGCGCCTCCTGCGGCTGCGGGACCGGCGCGAGCCGCTGGTCGCGCAGATCGCCGAATGGGTCGGCGCGGGCATCATCGAGGGGCGGCTCGAACCCGGGCAGGACCTCAACAGCGTCGAACTGTCACGCCGGTTCGACACCAGCCGCACCCCGGTGCGCGAGGCGCTGATGCTCCTGGAGCAGGAGGGCCTGGTCGAGATGAAGGCCCGCCGCAGGCCCCGGGTCGCCGCGCCCTCCCCGCAGGACATCCGGGACATCTACCAGGTGCGCAAGAACCTCCTGTCGATGCTCGCGGGCCTCCTCGTCGACCGGGCGGGCGACGAGGAGATCGCCGAGCTGCGCACCCGGGTCGAGCGGATGCGGAAACTGGCCGACGACGGTGACGTGGACGCGTACTTCTGGAGCCATGTGACGCTCCAGGAGCGGATGACGGAGATCGTCGGCAACGCCACGCTCAAGCAGATCCTGGACTCCCTCGCGCTGCGCACCCTGATGCTGCGGCACCTCAGCCTCACCCGAGCCGGCCGGCTCGCCTACAGCGTGGACGACCAGGAGCGGCTGCTCCAGGCCGTCGAGGAGCGCGACGGGGAACTGGCCTCCGCGCTGATCGCGGGCGCGACGGTACGGGCGCAGCGGGCGGTGGAGGAGCAGCTGGAACAGGACGAGGCGGGACGCGGCCGGGGGCCCGCACGGCGGCGGCGCACGGCCTCCTGACGGCCGGTGGGGGCCCTTCACTTGGCGAGCACTCCGCCGTCCACGGGGAAGTTCCCGCCGGTCACCCACGCCGACTCGTCCGACGCCAGATACACCGCGCACCAGGCGATGTCCCGCGGGGTCCCGACCCGGCCCAGCGGGATCCGGGCGAGCAGGGTCGCGCGGGCCGCTCCGTCGTGCGCGCCGGCGGACTCCGTGGCGGGGGTGCGCACCATGCCCGGTGAGACGGTGTTCGCGCGGATGCCCGACGGGCCGCCCTCGACGGCGAGTTGACGGGTCAGGCCGAGCACCGCCGACTTGCCCGCGCAGTGCGCGACCATCCCGAAGGTCCCGCTGCCCCGGAAGGCGTTCACCGAGGCGAAGTTGACGATCGAGCCGCCGCCCGACGCCTCCAGATGCGGCCACGCGGCCTGCACGGGCAGGAAGACGACGTCGATCTCGCCCCGGATGGTCGGCGTCCACTGCGCGCCGAAATCCATCTCGGCGGTCGTCGCCATGTGCGGGGCGATCGCCCCGGCGGTCACCAGGACGTCGATCCGTCCGTGCCGCTCGTACGCCTCGTCGGCGAAGCTGCGGGCGTCGGCCGGGTCCGTCATGTCCAGCGGGGCGAGCACCTCGACGCCCAGCCCCCGGTCCGCGGCCTCCTTGCGGGTGCGTTCGGCCGCGGCCGCGTCGAGGTCGCAGCCGACGACGGTCGCGCCCTGCTCCGCGAAGAGCAGGGCGCAGCCCTGGCCGATCCCGGCCCCCGCACCGGTGACGAGAGCGACTTTCCCGGAGAGCCTGCCGGTCACGTGGACCCCCTTCTCGCAATGTCCGCGCGAGACGCGGCGCGACTCGCTCTCCCTTCTTAGTGTCGACAGTACGAGCGGGTCAAGGGGTGTGGAGCGCTCAAGGGGTCATTCTGTCGACAGTTGATGGATTTCTTGGAGGGCATGACCCCGGCCGACACGGAACGCCGTCCGACCTGTCCTTTGTAAAGTGGCCCTCGCCAGTCCGTTCCCGGAGTCCCCGCAACCCGTGAGGTACACCCGAATCATGACGACCGAAACGTTTGAGTTCCAGGTAGAGGCCCGTCAACTCCTCCAGTTGATGATCCACTCGGTCTACTCGAACAAGGACGTCTTCCTGCGCGAACTCGTCTCCAACGCCTCCGACGCGCTGGACAAGCTGCGCCTCGCCAAGCTGCGGGACGACGCGCTCGACGCCGACGTCTCCGACCTGCACATCGAGATCGACACCGACGCCGAGGCCCGTACGCTCACCGTGCGGGACAACGGGATCGGGATGTCGTACGACGAGGTCGGCCAACTCATCGGCACCATCGCCCACTCGGGCACCGCGCAGTTCGCCAGGGAACTGCGCGAGGCCAAGGACGCGGACAGTGCCGAGGGGCTCATCGGCCAGTTCGGCGTCGGCTTCTACTCCGGCTTCATGGTCGCCGACGAGATGACCCTCCTGACCCGGCACGCCGGCGAGAGCCACGGCACCCGCTGGTCCTCGCGCGGCGAGGGGACGTACACCCTGGAGACCGTCGACGACGCGCCGCAGGGCACCTCGGTCACCCTGCACCTCAAGCCCGCCGACGACGAGGACAAGCTGCACGACTACACCTCCGCCTGGACGGTCAAGGACATCGTCAAGCGGTACTCGGACTTCATCACCTGGCCGATCCGCACCGTCCCGCGGCCGGCCGAGGACGGCACCACGCCCGAGGCCGAGACGCTCAACTCGATGAAGGCGCTGTGGGCGCGCTCGCGCGAGGAGGTGTCCGACGACGAGTACCACGAGCTGTACAAGCACATCAGCCACGACTGGCGCGAGCCGCTGGAGACCATCAGGCTCCAGGCCGAGGGCACCTTCGAGTACCAGGCCCTGCTGTTCGTGCCCTCGCACGCCCCGCACGACCTCTACACCCAGGGCTACAAGCGCGGGGTCCAGCTCTACGTCAAGCGCGTCTTCATCATGGACGACTGCGAGGCGCTGCTGCCGCCCTATCTGCGCTTCGTCAAGGGCGTCGTCGACGCGGCGGACCTCTCGCTGAACGTCTCCCGCGAGATCCTCCAGCAGGACCGGCACATCCGGATGATGCAGCGCCGGCTGACCAAGAAGCTCCTGTCCACGGTCAAGGAGATGCGGGAGAACGCCCCGGAGCGGTACGCCACGTTCTGGCGGGAGTTCGGCTCCGTCCTCAAGGAGGGCCTGCTCAGCGACTCCGACAACCGCGAGACCCTGCTCGCCGCCGCGTCGTTCGCCAGCACCCACGCCGAGGACGGACTCACCACGCTCGCGGCGTACGTGGAGCGGATGAAGGACGGTCAGGAGGACGTCTACTACCTGACCGGCGAGTCCCGCGAGAGCATCGAGAACTCCCCGCACATGGAGGCGTTCCGTGCCAAGGGCATCGAGGTCCTGCTGCTCACCGACGCCGTCGACGAGGTCTGGGTCGACGTGGTGGGCGAGTTCGAGGGCAAGCGGCTCACGTCCGTCGCCAAGGGCGAGGTCGACCTCGACGGCGACGGCGACGAGCAGGGCGACGAGAAGCGGGAGAAGCAGGGCGAGGAGTACGCCGCCCTCCTCGGCTGGATGAAGGAGCAACTGGGCGACGACATCAAGGAGGTGCGTCTCTCCGCGCGCCTCACCGTCTCCCCGTCCTGCCTCGTCTCCGACACCGGCGACCTCACCCCCGCGCTGGAGAACATGTACCGCGCGATGGGCCAGGAGGTGCCCAAGGCCCAGCGGATCCTCGAACTCAACCCCGGACACCAGCTGGTGCAGGGGCTGAACAAGGCCTACCAGGAGCGCGAGGACCGCTCCGGGCTCGCCGGGACCGCCGAACTGCTGCACGGCCTCGCGGTGCTCGCCGAGGGCGGCCGGCCGACGGATCCCGGCCGGTTCGTGAAGCTCGTCGCGGAACGGCTGGAGCGCGCGCTCTAGCGGTCGCCGGTGATTCCGGGGGATTCCCGGGGATTCCCGGGGATTCCCGGGGATTCCGGGCGGGGACGGCGTAGCGGCCCCGCCCGGAATCTTCACCGCCCGCACACCGAACATTCTGATTGGTTGAGTCAATCAACTGGGCCTACGATGCTGGGCAGTTCGTGCTGGAACGCATCCCCCCACGGAGGCCCCCCACCATGTCCCACGCGCATCCCACGCCCGCCCGAGCGGGGGCCTCCACGCCCGCGAGGACGGGGGAGCCCGCCGCCCCGCGGCCGGGGCTCGTCGTCGCGGTGCTGGCCTTCGGCGGGATCGTCGTCTCGCTCATGCAGACCCTGGTCATCCCGATCATCCCCGAACTGCCCGGGCTGCTGGACGCGTCGGCCTCGGACGCGACCTGGGCGGTCACCGCCACCCTGCTCGCCGCCGCCGTCGCCACCCCCGTCATGGGCCGGCTCGGCGACATGTACGGCAAGCGCCGCATGCTGCTGGCCGGTCTGGTCATGCTGGTCGCCGGATCCGTCACGGCCGCCCTCAGCGACACCCTCGCCCCGATGATCGTCGGCCGGGCGCTCCAGGGCCTCGCCTCCGGTGTCATCCCGCTCGGCATCAGCATCATGCGCGACGAACTCCCCGCCGAGCGGCTCGGCTCGGCCACCGCGCTGATGAGCGCCTCCCTCGGTGTCGGCGGCGCCCTCGGGCTGCCCGCCGCCGCGCTGATCGCGGACCACTTCGACTGGCACGCGCTGTTCTGGACGTCCGCCGCGCTGGGCGTGGTCGCCGCCGTGCTCGTCGCGCTGTGCGTGCCGGAGTCGCGGGTGCGGGCCGGCGGCCGCTTCGACGTCGTGGGCGCCCTCGGCATGGCGGCCGCGCTGGTCTGTCTGCTGCTGGGCATCTCCAAGGGCGCGGACTGGGGCTGGGGCGGCGCCACCACGCTCGCCCTGTTCGGCGCGGCGGCCGTGGTGCTCCTCCTGTGGGGCCTGTTCGAACTCCGCGTCCGGGAGCCCCTGGTGGACCTGCGGACCACCGCCCGCCGTCAGGTGCTGGTGACCAACCTCGCCTCCCTGGCCTTCGGTTTCTCCATGTTCGCCATGTCCCTGGTCCTTCCCCAGCTGCTCCAGTTGCCTGAGGCGACGGGCTATGGTCTGGGCCGGTCGCTGCTGACCGCCGGACTCGTCATGGCCCCCACCGGCCTGGTCATGATGGCCACCGCGCCGCTGTCCGCGCTGGTGTCCGGGGCGCGCGGTCCGAAGACGACCCTGATGATCGGCGCCGTGATCGTGGCCGCCGGGTACGGGCTGGGCATCGTGCTCACGCACGCCGTGTGGCAGCTCGTCCTGGTCTCCTGCGTCGTCGGCGCCGGCATCGGCTTCGCCTACGGCGCCATGCCCGCGCTCGTCATGGGTGCGGTGGACCCGTCCGAGACGGCCGCCGCGAACAGCCTCAACACGCTGATGCGGTCCATCGGCACCTCCACCGCGAGCGCCGTCGCCGGAGTGATCCTGGCCCGGATGACCACCCCGTTCGGCACCGTCGCCCTGCCCTCCGAGAACGGCTTCAAGGTGGTCATGGCGGTGGGCTCGGGGGCGGCGGTGCTGGCGCTGCTGGTCGCCGCGTTCCTCCCCGCGCAGCGGCGCGCGGCGCAGGAGCCCGCCGCGGTGACGGCGGATGGTGCCGGGCCGGACGAACGGGCCGTCGGCGCGGCGGTCGCCGTCCCGCTGGCCCGCGCCGTCGCCGAGCTGGTCGCCACCGTGCCGGGGCTCGACGACGGCGAGCCGGGCGCCGGCGCGCACCCCGTGCGCGGGCGGGTGCGGGGCGCGGAGGGCACGCCGGTCGCCGGGGCGGCGCTCACCCTGATCTCCCTGGGCGGACGCCAGCTGGGCCGCGCGGTCACCGCGGCCGACGGCTCCTACACCCTCCGGGCGCCGGGGGAGGGCACCTATGTGCTGATCACCGCGGCCGACGGCCATCAGCCGCAGGCGACGACCGTCCTGGCGGGGTCGGCGCCGGTGACGTACGACGTCCTCCTCGTCGGCAGCAGCGGCCTCGCCGGAGCGGTGCGCTCGGCCGAGAGCGGTGCTCCGGTCGCGGGGGCGGTCGTGATCGTCACGGATGTACGTGGGGACGTGCTGGCCAGTGTGCGGACCGACGGCATGGGCGAGTTCGCCGTGGCGGACCTGGTGCCGGGACCGGTGACCGTCGCCGTCAGCTCGCCCAAGCACCGGCCCCTGGCGCTGCCCGTGGAGATCGGCGCCACCGGTCTCACCCGGGTCGGCGTCGAGCTGCGGTTCGGCGCACAGGTCCGGGGCACGGTGCGCGGCGCGGGCGCTCCGCTCGGCGACGCCCGGGTGACACTGGTGGACGCCGCCGGGAACGTCGTCGCCTCCACGACGACCGGCGGCGACGGCGCGTACGCCTTCGGCGATCTGGACGGCGGCCAGTACACGGTGATCGCGACCGGCTACCCGGCCCGGGCGACCGGGGTCAGCCTCGGCGGCGGTGACGTGGACGACCACGACATCGAACTCGCCCACGCGGGCGAGTAGTCCCCGCGCCGCCTCACGAGCGGACCGGCATCCGCCCCACTCGGGTGCCGGTCCTTCACCCCGGTTGCCCCGGCTATCCCGGCCACTGCGGCCTGTGCGTACGGGCGTCCCGGCGACTGCGGCCTGTGTGTACGGGCGTCCCGGCGACTGCGGCCTGTGTGTACGGCCGTCTCGGCGACTGCGGCCTGTGTGTACGGCCGTCTCGGCGACTGCGGCCTGTGTGTACGGGCGTCCCGGCGACTGCGGCCCGTGGAGACGGTCGTCCCGGCGACTGTGGCCCGTGCGGACGGCCGTCCCGGCCCCTCCGCCCGCCCGGACCCCCCGGGCCCTTCCGCCCCCCGGGCCCTTCCGCCCCTCGGCCCTTCCGCCCCTCGGCCCCTCCGTCCGCTCGGACCGCCCTCCGCCCGGCTCACACCACGACGACCCGGATCCCCGCCTCCTCGCACCGGCCGAGCGTCTCCGCGTCCGCCCCCGTGTCCGTGACCAGGGTGTCCACCGCGTCCGCCGCGCAGATCCGGGCGAACGCCCGCCGCCCCAGCTTGCCGGAGTCGGCGGCCACCACGACCCGCCCGGCGCGTTCGCACAGCATCCGGTTCACGGCCGCCTCGGCCTCGTCGTCGGCGGCGGCCCCCTCCCGCGGGTCGAAGGCCACCACCCCGAGTACGGCCACATCCAGGGTGATCTGCCCCAGCACACCGTCCGCCAGCGGTCCGATCAGTTCGTACGACTGGGCCCGCGCCACCCCGCCCGTCACCACGATCTTGAACTGGGGCCGCACCGCCAGCTCGGTCGCGATGTTCAGGGCGTTGGTGACCACCGTCAGCGCCGGGGTGCCGGACGCGAGATCGGCGCGTACCGCCAGTGCGCGCGCCACCTCCGTAGTCGTCGTGCCCCCGGTCAGCCCGACCGTCTCGCCCGGCCCGACCAGATCCGCGACCGCCCGCGCGATCCGCTGCTTCTCGGAGGCGCGCCGGGCCGTCTTGTAGCGCAACGGCAGCTCGTACGACACCCCGTGCGCCACGGCGCCGCCCCGGGTACGGACCAGCAGCCGCTGCTCGGCGAGCTGGTCGAGGTCCCGCCGGACGGTCGCCGCCGACACCCCCAGCTCCGCCGCGGCCTCCTCCACGTCCAGCCGGCCCCGTTCGACCAGCAGCTCCAGCAGCGCCTTCCAGCGGGCGTCGCGTGACATCGGCCGTCTCCGTTCGCATGCTTGAAGTTGTTCGAAAGACGGCTCAATCTTGCAGGAACAATCACCGTCAGCGGGAGGTGGGGCATGACCCACGTCGAGGACGAGCTGAGCAGCCAGCCGGAGTGCTGGACCCGGGCCGCGGCCGAGGCGGGCCGCTGGGCGCGGGAACTGCCACGGCCGGGGGAGCGGGTGGCGATCGTCGGCTGCGGAACCTCCTTCTTCATGGCCCAGGCGGCCGCCGCCCTCCGGGAGGGCGCCGGACAGGGCGAGACCGATGCCTTCGCCGCCTCCGAGTTCCCCCGTCACCGGCCCTACGACCGGGTCCTCGCCCTCACCCGCTCCGGCACCACCACCGAGGTGCTCGACCTCCTCGCCCGCCTCCGGGGCCGTACGCCCACCACCGCCGTCACCGCCGACCCGCGCACCCCGGCCGGAGAGACCGCCGACCGGGTCGTCCTGCTCGACCACGCCGACGAACGCTCCGTCGTGCAGACCCGGTTCGCCACCACCGCCCTCACCCTCCTGCGCGCCCACCTCGGACTGCACCCCGACACCGCCGTCGCCGACTGCCGCACCGCGCTCGCCGAGCCGCTGCCCGAAGGGCTGCTGGAATGCGGCCAGTTCACCTTCCTCGGACGCGGCTGGACGGTGGGCCTGGCGCACGAGGCGGCCCTGAAGACGCGCGAGGCCTCCCTCGCCTGGGCGGAGGCCTACCCCGCCATGGAGTACCGGCACGGCCCGATCAGCGTCAGCACCTCCGGCACGGCCACCTGGATGATCGGCGAGGCGCCCGACGGGCTGGCCCGCCAGACCGCCGACACCGGCGCGCTGTGGGTACAGGGGGCCCTGGACCCCCTGGCCGAGCTGGTCCGCGCCCAGCGGCTCGCCCTGGCCCTCGCCGCCGCCCGGGGACTCGACCCGGACCGGCCCCGCCACCTCACCCGGTCCGTCGTCCTCTGACCTCCTCCGACCGGCCGATCAGGAGCTGCCGTGCCCCTCACCACCACCGGCGAGCTGGTCGCCCGCGCCCGCGCGGCCCGTACCGCCGTCCTCGCCTTCAACATCATCACGCTGGAGCACGCCGAGGCCGTGGCCGCCGGTGCCGAGGCCGCGGGTGCGCCCGTCGTCCTCCAAGTCAGCGAGAACGCCGTCGCGTTCCGCCGGGACCGGCTGCTCCCGCTGGCCCGGGCCGCCGTCAGCATCGCCGAACAGACCGCCGTACCCGTCGCGTTGCACCTCGACCACATCCAGAGCGACGCCCTGCTGCACCAGGCCGCCGACGCCGGGTTCAGCTCGGTGATGTACGACGCCTCCCGCCTGCCGTACGCCGCGAACCTCGCCTCGACCCGTGCCGCCGTCCACTGGGCGCACTCCCGAGGGCTGTGGATCGAGGGCGAGTTGGGGGAGATCGGCGGCAAGGGCGCGCACGCGCCCGGGGCCCGCACCGATCCCGGCGAGGCGCGCGCCTTCGTCGACGGTTCCGGCGTGGACGCCCTGGCCGTCGCCGTCGGCAGCGTGCACGCGATGACCACCCGCACGGCAGCCCTCGACCACGCCCTGCTGGCACGGCTCACCGGGGCCGTCGACGTGCCCCTGGTCCTGCACGGGTCGTCCGGTGTCCCCGACGACCAGCTCACCGCCGCGGTCGCGGGCGGGATCACCAAGGTCAACGTCGGCACCGCGCTCAACCAGGCCCTGACGGGCGCGATCCGGGAGTTCCTGGACGCCGATCCGGCCGTCGTCGACCCGCGCCGCTATCTGACGGCGGGACGGGAGGCGATGGCCCGCACCGTGGAGCGGACGCTCCGCCTGTTCAACCGCGTCTGACCGCCCTCAGCACCACGAACTTCGGGTCCCCGGCCACCAGCCGGCAGTTCCCGAACAGCCGCTTCAGCGTCACGTGGTAGCCCAGATGACGGTTGCCCACCACCCACAGCTCCCCGCCCGGCCGCAGCACCCGCCGGGCGTCGGTGAACATCCGCCGGGCCGTCGCGTCCGTGGTCGCCTGGTGGGAGTGGAACGGAGGATTGTTCAGGACGACGTCCACGCTGCCGTCCGGCACCCCGGTCAGCCCGTCGCCGACCCGGAACTCGGCGTGCCCCGGCACCCCGTTGGCCTTGAAGGTCGCCTCCGCCGAGGCCACCGCCTGGAACGACTCGTCGGTGAACAGCACCTCGGCCCGCGGGTCGGCCAGCGCCACCGCCGTCCCCACGATCCCGTTGCCGCAGCCCAGGTCCACGACCCTGCGTGTCCCGTCCGTCTCCGGCAGGTGCTTCAGGAAGAACCGGGTGCCGATGTCCAGCCGGTCGGCGCAGAAGACCCCCGCGTGGTTGACGACCGGGCGGCCCGAGAGCGGTCCGAGGTCGCCCGGAAGGTCGTAGTGGTACGGCCACGGGTTCGCGGGGCGGGACAGCGACGCGTCCGGGGTGCAGAGGATCAGCCGTGCCTTCTGCTCGGCCAGCGAGGTCCTCGTCGGGCCGAGGATCCGCTCGAACAGGTTCAGGGTGGAGGTGTGGATCTCCTTGACCATGCCCGTGCCGATCACGACCGTGCCCGGGTGGACGGCGGGCGCGAGCCGCAGCAGCTGGTCCTCCAGCAGCGCCAGGCTCTTCGGCACCCTGACCAGGAGCAGGTCGACGCGCTCGGGCACCGGGTCCTGGGTGGTGAGCAGCCGCACCGCGCCGGGTCCGACACCGGCCCGCGCGAGGTTGGCGCGGGTCGCCTCCTGGCCCAGCCAGGAGTCGGTGATCTGCACCGGGTGGTGCGCCGCGAGCGCCGTGACCAGCGCGCCCCAGCGGTCGCCCAGCACCACGACGGTGCCGGTCAGGGGCAGGTCCCGCTCCCGCTCCGCGAGGTGCCGCAGCAGATAGGCGTCGGAGGCGTCCCAGGCACGCAGCCGGTCGCGCGGATCCTCGGGGAAGCGGGCCAGGGCGACCTCGCCCCACGGCGTCGTCATACGGTCGTTCATGGTGCCCCAAGGCTAGCCCAGCCGCAGCTCAGACCCGGTTCCGGTGCGGTGCGGGAGGATGGGCGCATGGACGGCGAGCTGTTTCCCCGGGAGCGGGCCCGGATCGCGCCCGGCGCGGTGCACGTGCCCGGC
The DNA here is from genome assembly GCF_040630405.1 of Streptomyces sp. NPDC005811. Taxonomy (NCBI): domain Bacteria; kingdom Bacillati; phylum Actinomycetota; class Actinomycetes; order Kitasatosporales; family Streptomycetaceae; genus Streptomyces; species Streptomyces sp. NPDC005811. The sequence continues at coordinate 273,958 of NZ_JBEXXK010000002.1, read as the reverse complement.
TGGCTCGACGCGGACCGGCAGGCCGGGCTTCTGGAGGCCTGTCGCGCCTGGGCGAGACCCCCGGCCGGTCTGCGCACGGTCCGCACGCCCGGCGGCGGCACGATGACCGCCCGCCAGGTCTGTCTGGGCTGGCACTGGTACCCGTACGCCTACGCCCGCACGGTCGTCGACGGCGACGGCACACCGGTGAAGCCGTTCCCGGAGTGGCTCGGCGAGCTGGGGCGGCGGGCGGTGGCCGACGCGCTGGGACCCCGGGCGGTGGCCGCGACGCCGTACGACATCGCGCTGATCAACTTCTACGACGGCGACGCCCGCATGGGGCTGCACCGGGACGCCGACGAACGCTCCGACGCGCCCGTGGTGTCGCTGAGCCTCGGTGACACCTGTGTGTTCCGCTTCGGCAACACCGAGACCCGCACCCGGCCCTGGACCGACGTGGAACTGCGCAGCGGCGATCTGTTCGTGTTCGGCGGAGCGTCCCGGCTCGCCTACCACGGGGTGCCGCGCGTCCTGCCGGGCACGGCTCCGCCGGGGCTGGGCCTGACGGGCCGGCTGAACCTCACGCTCCGGGTGAGCGGTTTCCCGCGGGCGCCCGGCACCGGCTGACGAACGGATCATGGGAGACTCCCCCTCATGAGCGGCGACGCGGACCCCCGGCCGGCGGGGGAAGGAACCACCTCGAGGGCGCGGTTGGACCGGGGGCGCGGTGCGCTCGGGCCCGCGCTGGAGCTCGTGCACACCGGGCGGGCGCCCACCCGGGCCGTGCTCACCGCGGAACTCGGCGTCACCCGCGCCACGGCCGGCGCGGTCGCCGCCGAACTGGAGGCGCTCGGGCTGATCCGGGTCGACGCACGGCCCGGTGCCGCCGCGGGATCCCAGGGCCGGCCCTCGCACCGGCTCGAACTCGCCGAGGAGGGCCCGGTCGCCCTGGCCGCGCAGGTGCACGCCGACGGGTTCCGGGCCGCGCTGGTCGGCCTCGGCGGCCGGATCGTCGCCACCACCCCGAGCTGCGAGACCGTGGACGCCGACCCGGCGAAGGTGCTCGGGGCGGCCATGGACGCCGGTGCCGACCTGCTGCGACGGACCGGCCGCCGGTGCGTGGGCGCCGGGCTCGCCGTGCCGTCGGCGGTCACCGAACCCGAGGGCCTGGCGCTCAACCCCCTGCACCTGGCCTGGCCGGTGGGGGCGCCGGTGCGGGAGGTCTTCGCCGAACGCGTCCGGGCCGCCGGGATCACCGGCCCCGCCTTCGTCGGCAACGACGTCAACCTCGCCGCCCTCGCCGAACACCGGCACGGCGCCGGACGCGGTGCCCGCGACCTGCTGTGCGTGGCCACCGGGCACCGGGGTGTCGGCGGCGCGCTCGTCCTCGACGGCCGTCTGCACACGGGCAGTTCGGGACTCGCCCTGGAGGTCGGACACCTCACCGTCAACCCCGAGGGCCGCCCCTGCCACTGCGGCGGCCGCGGCTGCCTCGACGTCGAGGCCGACCCGCTGGCGCTGCTGACGACCGCCGGCCGCGAGCCCGGTCCCGAGGGCTCGCTGCTGCACCAGGCCAACGAGCTGATCCGCGAGGAGTACGGCGATCCGGTCGTCCGTACGGCCGCCGAGGTCCTCATCGACCGGCTCGGCCTCGGACTCGCGGGCCTGGTCAACATCCTCAACCCCGACCGGATCATCCTCGGCGGACTGCACCGCACCCTCCTCGACGCCGACCCCGACCGGCTGCGCGCCGTCGTCGCCGACCGCAGCCTGTGGGGCCGCAGCGGCGGCGTCCCGATCCTCGCCTGCACCCTCGACCACAACAGCCTGGTCGGAGCGGCCGAACTGGCCTGGCAGCCGGTCCTCGACGACCCCCTCGGAGCACTGAACGCGGCCTGAACACCGGCGCCCCCACGACCGGGCACGGCTGACGCCGCTCGGGCGGGTCGTCGCGGCGGGGTGGGGTTCTGTGGCGTCGCTCGGGTGGGTTTTCGCGGCGGGGTGGGGGCGGTGGCGTTGTCCCGGTGGTTTTTGCGGCGGGGTGGGGTTGTGTGGCGTGGCTCGGGTGGGTTTTTGCGGCGGGGTGGGGTTCTGTGGCGTGGCTCGGGTGGGTTCTTGCGGCGGGGTGGGGGCCGTGGCGTTGTCCCGGTGGGTCTTCGCGGCCGGGTGGGGCCCACGGCGTCGCCCCGGTCGGTTCTCACGGCCCGGTGAGGCTCCACAGTGCCGCCACCGCCGGGCGGCGCAGATCCGCCCGGCGGACGCACAGCCCGATCGGGAACGGCTCCGGTGGCGGGCCGGCCGCCGGTACCACCGCCAGCCGCTCCCGCACCGCGCTGTGCTCCAGGACCAGCGCGGGCACGACGCCGGTGCCGCAGCCCAGGGCCACGAGCGCCAGCAGCCCCTCGTGGCCGTCCGGCTCGCCCGCCACCTCGGGGGTCCGGCCGCGCGCCCGGAACCAGCGGTCGGCCGCCTCGCGCACCAGCCCCCGCTGCGGCAGCACGAACGGCCCGTCGAGCCCGTCGTCCGGCCGTTCCCGCGCGGTCACGAACACCAGCTCGGTGACCGCCACCGTCCGGCTCACCAGCGCCTCCGGCAGCCGCGCCGGGATCCCCGCCACCGCCACGTCGACCTCGCCCTCGTCCAGCCGGGCCAGCGCGGCCGCCGCGTCCCCGGTCCGCAGATCGAGCCGCACCTGCGGATGCGCGGCCCGCAGCGGCGCCAACAGGTCCGGCAGCAGCGCCTGACACGCGGTCACCGTCGCGAACACCGCCAGCCGGCCGGTGAGTTCGGCGGGATCCGGATGCTCCTCACGGTAGGAGCGCCACAACTCCAGTGCCTGGACCGCGTAGGCACGGAACCGGTGCCCCTCCACCGTGAGCGCCACCCCGCGCGGCCCCCGGTCCAGCAGCCGGTGCCCGAGATCCGCCTCCAGCCGCTGCACGGTCCGGGTGAGCGTCGCCGGACTGACGTGACAGTCCAGGCTCGTCCGCCCGAAGTTCAGCGTCTGCGCCAGATGCAGGAACAGCCGCAGCTCCCGATGGTCGTCCCGCATGACCTAGACCTTTCATTTCGCGCAACGCGGCGCTGCAAGAGTTGCGCTTGTCGCAACACCGGCCCGGAGCCTACAACTCGACCATGACCTCGACGACGTACACCTCCCACGTGTTCCCCCTGGAGACGATGGCCGTGCCCGGCGGCATCGAGACCGTCCTGCGCGGCGGCCGGCACCTCTTCCCGCTGCTGCCGCGGGCCTTCGCCGGAGTGCGCCGGATCGGCGTGCTCGGCTGGGGGCCGCAGGGCCGCGCGCAGGCCCTCAACCTGCGCGACTCCCTCGCCGGCACGGACATCGCCGTGTCCGTCGGACTGCGCCCGGGCTCCCGCTCGGCCGAGGACGCCCGCGCCCACGGCTTCACCGAGGCCGACGGCACGCTCGGCGACTGGCTCGCCGTGGCCGCCACGGCCGACCTGGTGATCCTCCTCATCGCCGACGCCGCGCTCGCCGCCCACCACGAGGAGATCTTCCGGGTGCTGAGGCCCGGCGCCGTGATCGGACTGTCCCACGGCTTCCTGCTCGGCCATCTCCGGGCGAGCGGCGGCGACTTCCCGCCGGGCCACTCCGTGATCGCCGTCTGCCCCAAGGGCATGGGCGACTCCGTCCGCCGCCTCTACCGGCAGGGCGCGCAGACCAACGGCGCCGGGATCAACAGCAGTTACGCCGTCCATGCCGACCCCGACGGCCGGGCGACCGACCTCGCGCTCGGCTGGTCGGTCGCGCTGGGGGCGCCGTACACCTTCCGCACCACCCTCGACGGCGAGTACCGCTCGGACGTCGTCGGCGAACGGGCCGTGCTGCTCGGCGCGGTGCACGCCATCGTCGAGAGCCTGTACGGGCGTTACCGGCTCGCGGGCGACGACGAGATCACCGCGTACGAGAAGTCCTGCGAGAACGTCACCGGCCCGATCGCCCGCACCATCTCCAGGTCCGGGCTGCGGGCGGTGCGCGAGGAACTGGACCCGGCCGGGCGGGAGGTCTTCGACCGCGCCTACACGGCGACGTACGCACCGGCCCGCGAGCTCGTCGCCGAGATCTACGACGAGGTCGCCGACGGCACCGAGCTGCGCAGCGTCGTCCTGGCCGAACGGCGGCTCGCGCGGCGCCCGATGAGCGGGATCGGCGGTGCGCCGATGTGGGCCGTGGCCCCGCGCGTCCACGCCCGCCGTGGGCAACGGCCGCTGCCCGTCGAGCCGTTCACGGCGGGGGTGTTCGTCGCGACGACGACCGCCCAGATCGACGAGTTCGCCGAACGCGGCCACCCCTGGTCGGAGATCGTCAACGAGTCCGTCATTGAGGCCGTGGACTCCCTGCTGCCGTACATGCACGCCCGGGACGTCGCGTTCATGGTCGACAACTGCTCGCGCACGGCCCGGCTCGGCGCCCGCCGCTGGGGTCCGCGCTTCCGGGCGGCCTACGAGCAGATCGCCTACCCCGCCGCCGAACTCCCGGCGGACGGCGCGCTGGTGAAGGCCTTCGACACCCACCCCGTGCACCGGGCGCTGGCCGCGGCGGCCCGGCTGCGGCCCGCCGTGGACATCTCCGTCGCCTGAGCCGGCGTACGGCCTGCTGAGCCGGCGTACGGCCGTTCACCAGGCGGAGGCGGCGGCCCGCAGCCGGTCGCGGACCCGCAGTACCTCGGGGTCGGCGTCCGCCCCGGGCCGCTGGACCAGGAACAGGGTGTTCAGCGGCGGCTCCTCGGGGTCGTGGAGCCGGACGAGACGGCCCGCGTCCAGGTGCTCCTGGCACAGGGAGTGCGGCAGGACGCTGTACCCGGCGCCCGCGTTGACCGCCGACAGCACCGCGTACAGGTTGGGCACGGTGACCGCCGCGCTCGCGGTGAGCTGTCTGCCGAGGACGGTGCGCCAGTAGCGGCGGGCGATCGGCAGGTCCTCGGCGTAGGTGATCAGGGGGACGTCCCGCAGCGCGGCGCACAGGTCGCCGGCCCGGGCGCCCGCGCCGACGCGGTCCGCCCAGGCGGGGGAGGCCACCAGGACGTACTCCTCGTCGGCCAGCGGCACCGACTCCAGGGCCCGGCCGCGCGGCCGGCGGGTGGTGATCACCAGGTCGTGCCGCCCGGTCCGCAGCTCCTCCAGCAGCGGCTCGGTCAGCCCCTGCGCGACCCGCAGCCGGAGCCCGCCCGCGACGAGCGGCGCCAGCGCCGGCAGGACCCGGACGCACAGCAGCTCCGACGGCCCCGCGAGGTGCACCGGCGCCGTCCGCCCGGCCGACGGGTCCCCGCCCTCCAGCGCGGCCAGCGCGTCGAGCGGCGCCGACACCCGCGCCGCCAGCTCGTGCGCCGGCGGGGTGGGCTCGACGCCCCGGGGCAGCCGGGTGAACAGCTCCCGCCCGCCCTGCTGCTCCAGCGTGCGGATCTGGGCGGTCACCGTGGGCTGCGACAGCCCCAGCTGCGGGGCCGCGGCCGTGAACGAGCCGGAGCGGTACACGGCCAGGAAGGTGCGCAGCAGATTCAGATCGGCGTGCGCCGGGAGCCGCCCGGCACCGCCGGGCACGGTCCCGGTCTCGGTCTCGGTGACCTTGGGCGTCCGATTCCTCATACCGACCAGCCTAGCGGCCATGGGCATCGGCGACCCGATGGCGGACATCGGCCTTCCTATTGGTTTCCCGATGGATGACGGGCCTACCTTCGAGGACGTCGCCGACTCGTGGCGGCGCCCCGGGATCCCCCGGATCCCCGGATTCTTCGGAAGGACCGAGATGACCACGCAGCACGCGATCCACTGGCCCGAGAGGTACCTGCCCGGCACCGGCGACAACTTCGTCTCCAACGAGGTGATCGTCCAGGGCCTCACGGCCGCCCGCGTCTGGCACTTCCTGACCGACACCTCCGAGTGGGAGGGCTACTACGACAACGTCGCCGACATCTCCTTCCCCCACGGCGGCGGCCCGCGCCTGACGGACGACCTGGCCTTCCGCTTCGGCACCTTCGGCTTCCCGCCCCTCGACGCGCACGTCGTGGAGTTCCGGGCCCCCGGCGACGGAGTCCCCGGCCGGCTGTCCTGGACCGCGCGGCAGGACGGCGGCCCCGAGGAGCGGCTGGACGTCCTGCACGCCTGGCTGGTCGAGGACCTGCCCGGCGGCCGGGTCCGCGTCCTCACCCAGGAGACCCAGCACGGCCGGCCCGCCGCGGCGCTGGCGCAGGAGCGGCCCGACCCGATGCTCAACGGTCACCAGGCCTGGCTGGACGGCCTCGTGAGCGCCGCGTCGAAGTAGGTTGACGGCATGACCGACAAGACCACCGTGAGTGTCCTCGGCACCGGCATCATGGGTGCCGCCATGGCCCGCAACCTCGTCCGCGCCGGACACCCCGTCCGCGCCTGGAACCGCACCCGCGCCAAGGCCGAGCCGCTGGCCGCCGACGGCGTCACCGTCACCGACACCCCCGCCGAGGCGGTCCGGGGCGCGGACGTCGTCCTGACCATGCTCTACGACGGTCCCGCCGCCCTGGACGTCCTGCGCGAGGCCGCTCCCGCCCTGCGCCCCGGCGCCGCCTGGGTGCAGTCGACCACCGCCGGCACCGAGGCGATCGGCGACCTGGCCGCCTTCGCCCGGGAGCACGGGCTCGTCTTCTTCGACGCGCCGGTGCTGGGCACCCGCCAGCCCGCCGAGGCCGGGCAGCTGACGGTCCTCGCGGCCGGTCCGCCCGAGCACCGGGACGCGGTCGTTCCCGTCTTCGACGCGGTCGGCGCGCGGACGGTGTGGACCGGCGAGGACGGCGGCGCGGGCAGCGCCACCCGGCTGAAGCTGGTGGCCAACAGCTGGGTGATCGCCGCGACCGCCGCGACGGGCGAGGTGCTGGCGCTGGCCCGGTCGCTGGAGGTGGACCCGGCGGCGTTCTTCGGGCTCATCGAGGGCGGCCCGCTGGACATGGGCTATCTGCGGGCCAAGGCCGGGATGATCCTCGACGGCCGGCTCTCCCCGCCCCAGTTCGCGGTGGACACCGCGGCCAAGGACGCCCGGCTGATCGTCGAGGCCGGCCGCGCGGGCGGCGTGCGCCTCGACGTGGCGGCCGCGAGCGCGGAACGCCTGGAGCGGGCGGCCGCGCAGGGGCACGCCGGCGAGGACATGGCGGCGGCCTACTTCGCGAGCTTCGACGAGAAGCCGTCCGCCTGACGCACACGCGGCGCCTCCGGGCCGTGGCCCGAGCCGTCAGACCCCGGCGGCCCGGCGCGGCCGGGGCACCAGCTCGCCGCCGCAGTTGGGGCAGACACCGCTCAGGGCCTCGGCGCACGGCCCGCAGAACGTGCACTCGTAGGAGCAGATCAGCGCCGGCCCGTCGGGCGGCAGAGCGGCCGTCGTACAGCGCTCGCAGCGCTCACGCATCTCCAGGGCCATGGCCGCACCACTCCTCACCCGCGGGGAATCTCCGTCACCGGCCATGCTCGCGGACCGTACGGCGGCCGACAGCGCCCGGACGGGACAGGGACCGACACGATCGGGCCACCCGCGCACTCGGCCCGGAGCAGTCCCGGGACCCCGCGCGTACTCCCCGGGAGGTACCCGCACTGCCGCCGGCCGCACGACGACCCGGGCCCCCTCCCGGCGGGATTCTCGAGGCATCGCAGCACCGAGGAACCCCACCGAGGAGATGACCCGAGATGAACACCCTGGCGAACTGGGACGGCGGCGGCCCCGGCCCCTGGATCCTGTTCCTCCCGCTGATCTGGGCGGCCGTCGTGGTCGGCGTCGTCGCCGTGCTGCGCCGCACGGTGTGGCGCGGCCGGCGCGGCCCCTGGCACCCGGTCGACCGGCCCGCCGGCGACTCGCCGCTGGCCGTCCTCGGCCGGCGCTTCGCCTCCGGCGAGATCGACGAGGACGAGTACTGGCGCCGGATGTCCGTCCTGGACGAGCAGTTCGGCCGGAAGGGGGGCGCGCTGTGACCACCGCGACCGCCCTCACGACGGCCGCCCGGGTCGCCGACGCCGTGAAGGTGTACGGCGTCGGCGACACCGCCGTACGGGCCCTGGACGGGGTGAGCGTGGCCTTCCCGGCCGGACGCTTCACCGCGATCATGGGCCCGTCGGGCTCGGGCAAGTCCACCCTGATGCACTGCGCGGCGGGCCTGGACACGCTCACCTCCGGCGCCGCCTGGATCGGTGACACCGAACTGGGCTCCCTGGACGACCGCCGCCTCACCCTCCTGCGCCGGGACCGGATCGGGTTCGTGTTCCAGTCGTTCAACCTGGTCCCCACCCTGACCGTCGAGGAGAACATCCGGCTGCCGCTGGATCTGGCGGGCGCCGCGGGCGAGGCCGAGTGGATCGACGCGCTGGTCGACACCGTCGGGCTGCGCGACCGGCTGCACCACCGGCCCGCGCAGCTCTCCGGCGGACAGCAGCAACGCGTCGCCGTGGCACGGGCGTTCGCCGGCCGTCCCGAGGTCGTCTTCGCCGACGAGCCCACCGGCAACCTCGACTCCCGCACCGGGGGAGAGGTCCTCGGGCTCCTCGCCGGGACCGTGCGCCGCACCGGCCGTACCGTCGTCATGGTCACCCACGACCCGGTGGCCGCCGCCCACGCCGACGAGGTGGTCTTCCTCGCCGACGGACGGCTCGTCGACCGGATGGAGTCCCCGACCGCCGACCGCGTCCTGGACCGCATGAAGGCCTTCGAGGTGCCGTCATGAACGCCTCCCTGCGCCTCAGCCTCACCTCCCTGCGCGCCCACAAGCGGCGGTTCGCGGGCACCTTCCTCGCGGTCTTCCTCGGCGTGGCCTTCCTCGCCGGGACGCTCGTCATGGGCGACACCCTGCGCGCGAGCTTCGACTCGATGTTCGGCAGCGCCACCGCCGGCACCGACGCCGTCGTCCGCGGCGCCGACGCCCTCACCACCCCCGGCGAGAGCCAGGGCGTACGGCGGCCGGTCGGCACCTCCCTCGTCGCGGCCGTGGAGAAGGTGCCGGGCGTGGCGGCCGCCGCCCCGGACATCCAGGGCGCGGGCCAGCTCGTCGGCGCCGACGGCAAGGCGATCGGGGGCCAGGGCCCGCCCACCCTCGCCGGCAACTGGATCACCGACCCGCGGCTCAATCCGTACCGGCTCGCCGAGGGCCGCGTCCCCGCCCGGTCCGGCGAGGTCGTCGTCAACCGCGGTACCGCAGAGAGGGGCGGACTGAGGATCGGCGACACGACCGTCCTGCGTACCCCCGACCCGGTACGGGTGACGATCGTCGGGCTCGCCACCTTCGGCGGCGAGGACGGCATGGCCCAGGTCACCTTCACCGGCATGACCCGGGCCGACGCCGAGAAGTACCTCACCGCCCGGCCCGGCGAGGCCTCGCGCATCGTGGTCCGTGCCGACCCCGGAGTGAGCCAGACCGAACTGGTCCACCGGCTGACTCCCGTCCTGCCCCGGGGCATCGAGGCGATCACCGGGCAGCAGGCGGCACGTGAGAACACGGACATGATCGCCAGTCGGTTCCTCACGGTCTTCACGACGTTGCTGCTGGTGTTCTCCGGAGTCGCCCTGCTCGTCGCGACCTTCTCCATCCACAACACCTTCGCCATCGTCATCGCCCAACGCACCCGTGAGAACGCCCTGTTGCGCGCCCTCGGCGCCTCCCGCCGTCAGGTCACGGCGGCCACCCTCACCGAGGCGGGCGCCGTCGCCGTGACCGCCTCCGCGGCCGGACTGGCCGGCGGCATCGGGATCGCGGCCGGACTCCAGGCCCTGTTCCCGGCCATCGGATTCCCCTTCCCCGAAGGCGACCTGGTGATCAGCGGCCTGTCGCTGGGCCTCCCCCTCGCGGTCGGCTTCCTGGTCTGTATGGGCTCGGCCCTGCTGCCCGCCGTGCGCGCCGGACGCACCGCCCCGCTGGCCGCGCTCCGCGAGAGCGCCGTCGACACCTCCGGCGCCTCCCGGCCGCGTGCCGTCCTCGGCGCCGGACTGCTCGTCCTGGCCCTCGCGGTGACCCTGACCGGAGTCCTCGTCTCCCCGTCCGTCCGGTCGGCCGGCCTGGGCGCCGTCCTCGCCCTCGTCGCCTTCGTCGTCCTCGGCCCGGCCGCCTCCGGCACGGCGGTACGCGTCCTCGGCAGCCCCCTCGCCCGGCTGCGCGGCGTCACCGGCGGCCTCGCCCGGCGCAACGCCCTGCGCAGTCCCGGGCGGACCGCCGCCACCGCGAGCGCCCTGATGATCGGCGTGGCCGTGGTGTCCCTGTTCACCGTGTTCGGGGCCTCGCTGAAGGCCACCATGGACCAGACCGTCTCCCGGTCCTTCGCGGGCGACGTCGCCGTCAGCACCCCGTCCTTCGGCGCGGGCGGCAGCGGCCTGAGCCCGCGGCTGGCCCCCGCGATCGACGCGCTGCCCGAGGTCGACACCGCCGTCGGGCTCGGCCGAGGGGTCGCCGAAGTCGACGGCGAGGGGCGCGCGTTGACCGTGACCGACCCGGTGGCCCTGGCCCGCACCTTCGACCTCGGCACCGTACGCGGCGACCTGCGCGGCCTCGGCACCGACGGACTCGCCGTCACCCGCGCGGAGGCCGACCGCCGGGGCCTGCGCCTCGGCGGCCCGGCCCGGCTCGCCTTCACCGACGGGGAGCGGCGGACCTTCACCGTCCGCGCCGTCTACGGGCAGTCCGAACTCGCCGGCGACTACGTCATCACCCGCGCCGCCTGGGCCCCGCACCGCATCCAGGACGCCGACACCCTGATCGCCGTCTCCTTCGAGGACGGTGTGAGCACCGCGCGGGGCAAGGCGGCCGTCGAGAAGGTCGCCGCGCACTACGGCAACCCCGAGGTGCAGACCCGCGACGCGTACGCGGCCTCGTCGGCCGGCGGCATCGACATGATGCTGACCCTCGTCTACGCCCTGCTCGCCCTCGCGGTGCTGATCGCGCTCCTCGGCATCGCCAACACCCTGACGCTGGCGATCCACGAACGCACCCGCGAACTCGGCCTGTTGCGGGCCGTCGGCCAGACCCGGTCCCAGCTACGGGCCATGGTCCGCTGGGAGTCGGTCCTGGTCGCCGCCTTCGGCACGGCGGGCGGCCTGGCGCTCGGCACCTTCCTCGGCTGGGTGCTGGTGCGGGCCTCCGACGGGGCGGGCGACAGCGCCTTCGCCTTCGCGCTGCCGCCCGCCCGGCTCGCCGTCGTCGCCCTCGTGGGCCTCGCCGCCGGAGCCCTCGCCGGACTGCGCCCGGCCCGGCGCGCGGCCCGCCTGGACGTGCTGCGGGCCGTCGCCACCGAATGAGCCCACCGAATGGGCCCACCGAAGGCGCCCACGGGGAGGCCCCCGGTCCCCGGTGAGGGAAGGTCACCGCCCGGTCAGCCGACGACGGCGGACCGGGCGGGAGCGTGGGAGGCACGGTGGACGTCCACCGCGACCACCTCCGGGAACGGGGACACGACCTGCTCCCGGGGCGTACGGCGCGGCGGACGCGCCGACCGCTCCGGCACCACGGCCGACGCGGGGAGCGTGAACCAGACCACCTTGCCGGACTCCCCGTCCGGCCGCGCGCCCCAGCTCTCGCTCATCGCGGCCACCATGGCGAGCCCGCGGCCGCAGGTGGTGAGGGTCCCGGTCTCGGGGACGTCCGCCGGGACCGGCAGCCGCGGATCGTGGTCGCGCACGGAGACGGTGAGCCGGTCCAGCAGCAGCTCCATCTCCACGACACATGTCTTGTCGGGCCGGGCATGCAGGTGGACGTTGGTCAACAGCTCCGTCACACCGAGCGCGGCCCGGTCTATGAGGGGATCCAGATGCCAGTAGCGCAACTGCGCCGATACGATTCTGCGGACCTGGCCGATCCGCGACGGCAGGGCTTGGAGCTCCACCGTGCAGTGCCTGCTTGGGTTGCTGATCACGGCTGCGACTCCCCGACTGAGGTCCGGAAGAACACGGAGTTCGGATCGATCGAGCAGAGCTGCTGCGCGAGGCGGCCGCCTGCTGCGGTGGCCGGCGGGCTGGTTCGCAGCGTTATCGCCGGTAAACCCAGAGTGACGTGAGAACAGCGTGACTCAGGGGATCCCGCGGCGCAACTCGCACGGCCCGGGGCTGCTCGGCTGCTTCGCCTCAGCGGGAGTGACCCGCCGCCTTCCGCACGGCCTCGATGAACCGGCGGGCGGCGGGCGGCCCCGGCTCGCCCGGCGCGGGGTCGTGCTCGCCGAGGGTCAGCAGGTACCGGTTGCCGTTGAGGTCCGCCAGCGCCCGGTCCTCCGGGGCGAACCACGGCCTGGAGGCGCGGACCGCCTGCACCGGCGCACTGTCGATCTCGCTTCCGTAGCTGGTGAGCAGCTCCAGCCTGCCGCCGCTGATCCGGACCTGCCCGGCCCGGGTGAGTGAGCGCAGTCTCTTGCCGATCCGCACGCCCGTCGCCGTGAACTCCGGCTCCGCCATGCCTTCCCGCCCCCTTGCGGTCGTCCTCGCGCGAGCGAACTCGTCGCCTCCGTGATCCAGTGTGCGCCCCCGTCCGGGACCCACGGCCGCCCAGGGGCGTACGCCCTGACCGGGAGCCGCGTCCCGCCCGGTGCAGTCTGCCCGCGCCCGGCGTCGAGCACCAGTGCGTACGGCCCGCCGACCACGCCCTGCAGGAGCACTCGCGTGAATGCGCCCCCCGTGCGCCCGTACTGCGTCCCCAGGACCGCCTTTGGGGCCCCCAAAGGTGTGTTTATGCAGGTGAGCAGCGGTACGGAAGGTGCTTATGATCGGTGTGCCGGCCGCCTCGGGCGCCCGTCGGCGCGATGTGTGTAAGGAGCTCCTGCCGTGACCACCCCCCAGCAGACCAGGACCGGCGCCACCCTCGACGTCGACCACAGCGACGGCGTCTACCGCGACTGGCTGAAAGAGGCCGTCCGCAAGGTCCAGGCGGACGCCAACCGCTCGGCGGACACCCACCTGCTCCGCTTCCCGCTCCCCGACGCCTGGGGCGTCGACCTGTACCTGAAGGACGAGTCGACCCACCCCACCGGCAGCCTCAAGCACCGTCTCGCCCGCTCGCTGTTCCTGTACGGCCTGTGCAACGGCTGGATCCGGCCGGACCGCCCGGTGATCGAGGCGTCCAGCGGCTCCACCGCCGTGTCCGAGGCCTACTTCGCCAAGCTGATCGGCGTGCCCTTCATCGCCGTCATGCCCCGCACCACGAGCGCTGAGAAGATCCGCCTCATCGAGTTCCACGGCGGCGGCTGCCACTTCGTCGACGACCCGCGCACCATGTACGAGGAGTCGGCCCGCCTCGCGGCGGACACCGGCGGCCACTACATGGACCAGTTCACCTACGCCGAGCGGGCCACCGACTGGCGCGGGAACAACAACATCGCCGAATCCGTCTTCCGCCAGCTGGAGTCGGAGCGGTTCCCGGAGCCCGCCTGGATCGTCGCCACGGCCGGCACCGGCGGCACCTCCGCGACCATCGCCCGGTACGTCCACTACACCCAGCGCGACACCCGCATCTGTGTCGCCGACCCCGAGAACTCCTGTTTCTTCGAGGGCTGGACCACCGGCGATCCGGACGTCACCTACGACTGCGGCTCCCGCATCGAGGGCATCGGCCGGCCCCGGATGGAGCCGAGCTTCGTCCCGGGTGCCATCGACCGCATGATGAAGGTCCCGGACGCGGCCAGCGTCGCCGCCGTACGGGCCCTGGAGCAGGCCATCGGCCGCAAGGCGGGCGGCTCCACGGGCACCGGACTGTGGAGCGCGCTCAAGATCGTCGCCGAGATGGTCGCGGACGGCCGACGCGGCAGCGTGGTCACCCTGCTGTGCGACCCCGGCGACCGCTACCTCGACAAGTACTACTCCGACGCCTGGCTGACCGAACAGGGCCTGGACATCGCGCCCTACACGGCGGCCATCGAGGCGATGCTGGCGACCGGCGTCTGGCCGGAATGACCGGCATGAGGCGGGCTTGTCGGGCGGGGCGGGCTTGTCGGGCGGAGGCGGGTTTGTCGCGCGGGTCGGGCCGGGCTACGAGCCCGTCGCGAGCCGCCGTTCGAGGCGGCCCATCGCATCCCGGAACGAGAACCCGAGCCCCGGCCCCGCCAGCCGCAGCGCACCCCGCACCACCGCGGGCCCGTCCGCGGCGAACGTCCACCGCACCCGGGTCCCCGCCCCGGCCGGCGCGAGCCGCCACTCCTCGACCAGCGCCCGTATCCCCGGCGCGTTGGTGACGTCCACCCGGTAGGCGTACAGCTCGGGCTCCTTCGCCGCGAGGACCGTCTCCCGGAACCGTGTACCGCCCCGCAGCCGTACGTCCCGCCCCGCCCCTTCGTCGAGCGGCTCGGCCGAGGAGACCGCCGGGAACCACGCGGCCCAGCCGGAGACGTCCGAGGCCAGCGCATGGAAGACCCGCTCCGGGGAGGCGGACAGCTCACGGGTGAAACCGAGCCGGACGGGAGCGGCCCCGACGAAGTCGAGGCTCTCGGGGCGCAGACGACGGACCATGGCGACACGGACCCCCTCGGTCGACGGAGCCGTCACCCTAGCCGTCACCCCGTCAGATGTCTTCCCCCGCACCGTTCTCGCCGGCCACCACCAGCCGCCGCAGATGCTCGGAGATCTCCGCGCGGGCCGCGCCCGGCAACCCGGCGTCCGTGACCAGGGTGTCGACCTGCTCCAAGGCCGCGAACGAACTCAGGCCCACCACGCCCCACTTGGTGTGGTCGGCGACCACCACGACCCGGCGCGCCGACTGTACGAGACGCCGGTTGGTCTCGGCCTCCGCAAGGTTCGGCGTGGACAGCCCCGCCTCGGTGGATATCCCGTGCACACCGAGGAACAGCAGATCGAAGTGGAGCGCCGCGATGGCCTGGTCGGCGACCGGTCCCACCAGCGAGTCCGACGGGGTGCGCACCCCACCGGTCAGCACGACCGTCGCCGCGCCCTGCCGGGGCCCCGAGGTCCGCTGCGCCGCGTGAAAGACGTCGGCCACCCGCACCGAGTTCGTCACCACGGTGAGGTCCGGCACCTCCAGCAGCTGGTGCGCCAGCGCGTAGGTCGTCGTACCGCCCGACAGCGCGATCGCGCTCCCCGGCGCGACCAGCTCCGCGGCGGCCCGCGCGATGTCCTCCTTGGCGGTCAGCTCAAGACCCGACTTCGCCTCGAAGCCGGGCTCGTGCGTGCTCGCCTCCACCACCGGCACCGCACCGCCGTGCACCTTCTCCAGCACACCCTGCCGGGCCAGCGCGTCCAGGTCGCGGCGGACCGTCATGTCCGACACGCCGAGCTTGCGGGTCAGCTCGTTGACACGGACGCCGCCCCGGCGGCGCACCTCGTCCAGGATCAGGGAGCGGCGCTGCTCCGCGAGGAGGTTCTGATTCTCGCTCACGTACGCTCCGGTCCTTTCCTCGAACGGCTCGACAGGCCCGCTCACCTGCTGCGACGAGAGAATTCTCGCCCTTCCCCGGTGCGCGGGCGTCCCATCCTCGCACGACCGGGCCCCGACCGGGCCAGCACCCCGACGTGTGCATGCCAGCCAGGGCTGTGATGTTCCTGTGTCGCACGGATCGGGGAGATTCGGTGTGCCGGGGTGTGGACGCCCTCCGGAGCGGAGATCCTGGGCCCGGACGAGGACAGGGGAGCGGTGTGTCAGGGGGGAAGTGCGAACGGTGGAAGGTTCCCGGACGGGCGGAGCGGCCCTGGAACTCCTGGTCCACGGCGTGGGCGGCGCCACGCCCGAGAAGATGCTGAACGATCCGCGTACGGTGCGGATCACCGGCGACGAGACGGCCGCCGTCTACCGACGTGCCGAGGACGCCGACGCGGACGCGCTCTCCGGCGATCACACCGGGCGGCCGGTCCCGGAGGCGTACGTCTGGTCCAACCTGACCTCCGGGAACGGCACCCGCGCCCTGTGGCTGTTGCTGCTGCCGTTCATGGTGGTCAACCTCGCCCACTGGATGCGCCCGGCCGCCCCCGAGGGCACCCGCGCGGTCCGCCTCTACGGCCTGCTCGTCCGGCTCGCCGGCCTCAGCCTGACGGTGCTCCTCGTCGCGGCGGCCTGCGAGGTCGCTCTCGACCTCACCGCCTGGCAGTGCGCCGGCACCCGCGCGTGCGCCGCCCGCCACTCCTGGCTGGGCTTTCTGTCCCCCAGCGGCTCGCACGGCGGCTGGTGGAGCACGCCGGGCCGCCGCCTCGCCCTCGCGGCCCTGGTCCCGACCGCGCTGACCGGCCTCCTGTGGTACCTCTCCCACCGCACCTGGCGGGCGTACGAGTCCCAGGAACCCCTCGACCGCGCTCCCGAGCCGGAGCACGGCCCCGGCCACACCGCGCTGAGCCGCCCCGGGTTCTGGTACGGCCGCCGTCTCGTCGCCCGTCTGCGCGCCGCCCACACCGCGGCGGGCCTGCTCACGGTGGCCGCGGCGGTCGGTACGGCGGCGGCCCGCGAGGACCACCGCCCCGGTGGCCCGGCCGTCCTGGACTTGCTCGGCCGGCTGCTGGAGGTGTCACTGGCCGCCGGGGCGCTCGCCGTGGTCTGGGTGGTCTGCCGACGCGGCCGCAGCGAGCACCGCCTCGACCGCACCCTCGACGCCCACGTGGTCCACCGCCTCCCCCTCACCGCCCTCGCCCTCCTCGCCCTCACCCTCGTCTACGCCGCCTGGAGCCGCCCCCACTGGCACTCCTCCGGCCGCCTGGCGGGCGACACGACCTTCGGAGCCCTGGCCCTGGCCCAGGGCGCCCTCGTCCTCACCCTGGCCACGGTCGCCCGCGCCTTGCACCGGAGCCGGAAGGACGGCACGGGGCGGGGGAGGGGAGCCGCTGTCCCGGTACCTCCGCGGGCAGCGGCGGCGGCCGCCGCCGTACCCCGGCAGGAGGGGTCTGCCGAGGCGGTCGTGCGCCGACAGGAAGGGCCCGCCGACTCCGCCGTTCCCCAACACGGAGGGGCTGCCGATTCCGCCGTTCCCCGGCAGGGAGGGGCTTCCGAGGCCGTCGTATCCCGGCAGGAAGGGGCCGCCGAGCCCGTCGTGCGCAGGCAGGAAGGGGCTGTCGGCCCTGTCGTGCCGGCGCAGGGAG